>NZ_JBSFUB010000015.1:0-122789 GCF_053591575.1 Streptomyces altiplanensis
AGGAACGGACGCTTCCTTCGTACTCACCCTCGCGGGCTTTCCTCCGGGCTTTCGTTCGGCATTTCGTGTTCCCGACTCTATCAGACCCTTTCCGGTCCGACTTCCTCGGCGCCTTCCGGTTCTTCGCTTTCGCGTTTCCCTTTCCGGCGGTTCCGACTTTATCAGAAGCATTTCCGCCGAGCTAATCGGCTTCCTGATTCGGATAAGAATCGAATTGACTCTCGGGAGTTGATTCCCTGAGGAGCCGCATAAACTTTAACGGTTGCCAGTGAGTATGTCCAACTCGATGCAACTGTTAAAATCTACCTCCTCACGCCGACCGTGTCAACAGTCCTTGTGGGGCAGACAGGACACTAGCAGGTCAGACAGGTCGTACGCACATCACGCGGCGGTCGGGAGTTCCGCGCTGCGGTCGGCCGGTTCGACGTCACCCTGGTCGCCTGCTCGGGCTGCTCGGCCGCCCAGGATGTAGACGTACGCGAGGAATGCCAGCTCGGCGGCGATGCCGATGGTGATGCGGGCCCAGGTGGGCATGCCCGACGGTGTGACGAAGCCTTCGATCAGGCCGGAGACGAAGAGGACCAGGGCCAGGCCGAGAGCCATGCCCAGGGCCGCTCGGCCTTCTTGGGCCAGGGCCGCACGGCGGGGGCGGGGGCCCGGGTCGATGAGGGTCCAGCCGAGGCGCAGGCCCGTACCGGCGGCTACGAAGACTGCGGTGAGTTCGAGCAGGCCGTGCGGGATGACCAGGCCCAGGAAGACGTCGAGGCGGCCGGCCGAGGACATCAGGCCGATGCCGACACCGAGGTTCAGCATGTTGAGGAAGAGGATCCAGAGCACCGGGAAGCAGAGGAAGGCGCCCAGGACCAGGCACATGGCTGCTGCCTGGGCGTTGTTCGTCCAGACCTGGGCCGCGAAGGATGCTGCGGGGTTGCTGGAGTAGTAGGTCTCGTACTGGCCGCCGGGGCGGGTCATTTCGCGGAGTTCCGCGGGGGCCGCGATGGCTGACTGGACCTCGGGGTACGTGCCGATCCACCAGCCGATCACGGCTGCCACGGCGATGGAGAGTACGGCTGTGGGGACCCACCAGTGGCGGGTGCGGTAGATCGCGGCGGGGAAGCCGGCGGTCAGGAAGCGGGTCGCGTCGCGCCAGGATGCGCGGCGGGTGCCGGTCACGGTGGCGCGGGCGCGGGCCACGAGCTGGGTGAGACGGGCGGTGAGGGCGGGGTCCGGGGCGCTGGACTGGATCAGTGAGAGGTGGGTGGCCGTGCGCTGGTAGAGGGCGACCAGTTCGTCGGCCTCGGCGCCGGTGAGGCGGCGGCCGCGGCGCAGGAGATGGTCCAGTCGGTCCCACTCTGCGTGGTGGGCGGTGACGAAGACGTCGAGGTCCATGATCGGCTGCTGCTCCAGGCCCTGGGTCCGTACGGTCCGTACTGCGCGGCGCGCTCTGCGGGCCAGCTTGGCAGACTGGGGATTCGAGGGGCAGGGAAGGGCGGCGGCCGTGGGTGGCGGAGGGTGGGTTTCCGGTGAGTGAGCTTGTTACGGGCGACGCGGTTGTACTGGGGTTGCGGCCGGCGAGGCTGCCGAGCCGGGCTCTTGCCCTGGCGATCGACATGGCAGTGGTGTGGACGGTTTACCTGAGTGTGTCCGTGGGACTGGCGATAGCCACTGCCTCGCTCGACGAGGCGGCCGGTATGGCGATCGCGGTGGCGTCTTTTCTGCTGGTGCTGGTCGGGGCCCCGATAGCGGTGGAGACGCTCACCCATGGGCGGTCGCTGGGGAAGATGGCCTGCGGGCTGCGGGTGGTGCGGGACGACGGGGGGCCGGTCCGGTTCCGGCATGCGCTGGTCCGGGGGGCGGTGGGGGTCGTGGAGATCCTGATGACCTTTGGGGTCGTTGCGTGTATTGCTTCGCTCGTGTCCGCGCGGGGTCGGCGGATCGGGGATGTTTTCGCCGGGACTCTCGTCGTACGGGAACGGGTGTCTGCGGGGCGGGTGGGTGTGGTGCCGCCTCCGCCGCCGTGGCTCGTGGGGCGGTTCGCCGGGCTGGACCTGTCCGGGGTGCCGGACGGGCTGTGGCTTGCGGTGCGGCAGTACCTGACGCGGATGGGGCAGTTGGATCCACAGGTCAGCTCGTCCATGGCTGAGCGGCTGGCCGGGGATCTTGCGGTGCGTACGGGGGCGCCGGCGCCTCGGGATGTGCCGCCGGCCGCTTACCTCGCGGCCGTGATGAACGAGCGGCAGGCTCGGGAAGCGCGTCGGGTGCTGACGGGGACGGGTGCCCCCGGTGTGGTCGCGCCGGAGGGCGGGGCAAGCGCGGTGGCGGATGCTGTGCGGGTGGCTGCGCCGGATGCCGGGCCGGGCGCTGGGGCGGGACGGGCGGAGGCGCCGTTGTCCAGTGCCAGTACTGGCACTGGCACTGGGTTTGCGCCGCCCGCTTAGGGCTCCCCTCGATGGGGGTTGGCTCCTCGTTGTGGGGTGCCGGCGGGCAGCGTGAGGTGAAGGGCATCGGTACGGCCTCGCTGCTCATGCTGGAGGAGCGGGCGTGCGAGCTCAGCCTCAGCCAGCGGTCGGACCCGGCGTGGGTGGGGGCGAATGCGGCGCCCGAGGGAAGCCACTGCCTGTGGCCGGCCCGGTGGAACAGCCTGTCCCACCGTCCGGACATTCCGCGTCGGCTGCGGTGCGGTCTGCTGCTCACACTGCGCTCGGGAGAGCGCGTGATGAGCCTGCCGGGCATGCTTCCCGATGCCTTCGTCCCACTGCCGAGGGTGACCTCGCGCGAAGAAGGCAGGCGGGTCGGCCGGCTCCTGGACCGTGTTCCGACGGTCAGGGAATGGCTGTTGCGGGAAGGCGAGGGCTCAGCGGGCCGGCTGTGACAGGCGGTGCCGCCCGGAGTGGCGGGAGAAGCTGGGTGACGTCGTTGCGGTTGCCGCCGGTCGGCGTGGTGGCGAGTGGGATACGGGATGTCGGTGGGGTCGGTGATCAAGGGGCGCTGCCCGGATCGGATGCGGGAGCCGTCCGCCGTTGCCCGGGAGGAGTCCAGGGCGCTCGCGCGGCGGATCCTGAGGATGCCGGTGTGCAGTGCGGGCAGGGTGCCCTGGCCACCCCACCGGGCCGGATACCGAGTGCGGCGCTCCGGCTCCCGGACCAACAGTCCCGGAGTGGACCGGCCACCCCGAAGATCATTGCGCTGGGAGTCGCTGGGCGGGGCGGCGCTCGCAGTCGTGGGAGGCGGGGTGCTGGTGGTCAGGGAAAGGCCGAAGGTGGGGTTTCCAGGTGCTCCAGCTCGATGCCGGGGGCTGAGAGGACCACGTCGCCCGCGATGTGGATCTGGTGCTGCTCGCCGGTGTCCAGGGCGTTGACCTGGTACTCGTCCACCATCAGGGGGCCGTTGTCAGTGGCGTGCGCTTCACTCCTGAGCAGGGCCCAGGACTGGTCGATCGTGCGGGGGGCCAGGACCGGGTCCGTGAAGGCGACGAGACGGACGCGGGCGGCGGGGGAGCCGGGGGTGAGGCGCAGGAGGCGGGTGGTGGCGACGAGGAAAGCGGGGGATGTACCGGTGAAGGCATGGGCGGGGACGTTGCCTTCGGTGGCGTGAGTGCCGGTCGGGTCGGTGCGGACCCAGGTGACGCCGTCGATGGCCGCGCCGCGGATCTGCCAGCTCGCGGCGTGCAGTTCGAGGCGGATGGGGCGGCCGAGTTCGTCGATGGCCAGGTCGACGGAGCCGGCGTGGTCGCCGGAGGGGGCGGTGATCTGGGAGACGTAACGCCAGCCGGAGGGGCCGGGCGCGCAGTGGAAGTGTTCTTCGCCGAGGAGGGTGTGGTCGTGGGGGTCGTGGAGCGAATATCGGCCTCGGGGCATGGGTCTGTCCGGTTCTTCGGGTCCGACACGGGGCAGGCCCCCGGCACGGGGGTGCGGGGGCCTGCCTGAAAGCTACTGCTGTGTGTTGAGCGTGGTGCTCAGTAGCGGTAGTGGTCGGACTTGAACGGGCCCTCGACCTCGACGCCGATGTAGGCGGCCTGCTCGGGGCGGAGGGTCGTGAGCTTGACGCCGAGGGCGTCGAGGTGGAGGCGGGCGACCTTCTCGTCGAGGTGCTTGGGCAGCACGTAGACGTCGGTCGGGTACTCCTCGGGCTTGGTGAACAGCTCGATCTGGGCCAGGGTCTGGTCCGCGAAGGAGTTGGACATCACGAACGAGGGGTGGCCGGTCGCGTTGCCCAGGTTCAGCAGGCGGCCCTCGGACAGGACGATGATGACCTTGCCGTCGGGGAACGTCCAGGTGTGGACCTGCGGCTTGACCTCGTCCTTGACGATGCCGGGGATGGCGGCGAGGCCGGCCATGTCGATCTCGTTGTCGAAGTGACCGATGTTGCCGACGATCGCCTGGTGCTTCATCTTGGCCATGTCCGCAGCCATGATGATGTCCTTGTTGCCCGTCGTGGTGACGAAGATGTCGGCGATGGAGACGACCTCGTCGAGCGTCGTGACCTGGTAGCCGTCCATGGCCGCCTGGAGCGCGCAGATCGGGTCGATCTCGGTGATGATCACGCGGGCGCCCTGGCCGCGCAGGGACTCCGCGCAGCCCTTGCCCACGTCGCCGTAGCCGCAGACGACGGCGACCTTGCCGCCGATCAGGACGTCGGTGGCGCGGTTGATGCCGTCGATGAGGGAGTGGCGGCAGCCGTACTTGTTGTCGAACTTCGACTTCGTCACGGCGTCGTTCACGTTGATCGCCGGGAAGAGGAGGGTGCCGTCGCGGTGCATCTCGTACAGACGGTGGACGCCGGTGGTGGTCTCCTCGGTGACGCCGCGGATCTCGGAGGCCAGCTGGGTCCACTTCTGCGGGCTCTCGCCGAGGGTGCGGTTGAGGAGCGTGAGGATGTGGGCGTACTCCTCGCTGTCCGCGGTGGAGGGGTCCGGAGCGGCGCCGGCCTTCTCGAACTCGACGCCCTTGTGGACGAGGAGGGTGGCGTCACCACCGTCGTCGAGGATCATGTTCGGGCCGCCAGTGGGCGTGTTCGGCCAGGTCAGAGCCTGCTCCGTGCACCACCAGTACTCCTCCAGGGTCTCGCCCTTCCAGGCGAAGACCGGGACACCGGCGGGGGCGTCCGGGGTGCCGTTCGGCCCGACCGCGATGGCGGCGGCGGCGTGGTCCTGGGTGGAGAAGATGTTGCAGGAGGCCCAGCGGACGTCGGCGCCGAGGGCGACCAGCGTCTCGATGAGGACGGCGGTCTGCACGGTCATGTGCAGCGAGCCGGTGATGCGGGCGCCGGCGAGCGGCTGAGCGGCGGCGTACTCCTCGCGGATCGACATCAGGCCGGGCATCTCGTGCTCGGCGAGAGTGATCTCCTTGCGGCCGAAGGCGGCGAGGGAGAGGTCGGCGACCTTGAAGTCCTGGCCGGTGGCGACAGTCGTCATGCGGGCTGCTCCTCGTGGGTTGGTTCGAGGTGGGTACGGCTGACTCTGCGGCGGCGGGCATACGAGTGCCCGGGCGCTCGCAGCGCAGTCCGTCGGAGGCCCTCTCTCCCTCGGCCGGTCCACGGGACCGCCCGACCGCCATCAGCAGCGACGTCTGGCTAGGTCACGAATCTACACCGATCGGCCCAGTGAACCCCAGCCGCCCTGGTCAGGGCTGTGGGCGGGAGACAGGGAGACAGGTCGGCCGATACCAGATTTTTTGGGCTTTTGATCGGGGTGTTTGTGTGTGGCACGGCGCCTGTTCACCGGGACCATGCGCGCAGCCAACGAGGAGATCCACGTGGCGAGACCTGCAGGTCACCCGGGGAGCGGAGACATGAGAACCGGGGGCATGAGCGGACAGAAGAAGCCGAAGCTGCTCGCGGTCACCGCCTGCCCCACCGGTATCGCCCACACGTCCATGACGGCGGAGAAGCTGACGCGGGCAGCGAGAAGGCCCCCGCCGGTGAACGGCGGGGGCCTTCTTCGTGAGGCGCGTGAGGCCTGTGGGGCGTACGGAGGTCAGTGACCGGCCGGGCCGCCCGGTGTGCTCGCCGGGTTCTTGCCCGCCGCTGCCGCCGTCTCGCTGTAGATGTCCGGCTCCAGGTAGATCACGCGGGCGATCGGGACCGCCTCGCGGATGCGGCTCTCCGCCGCGTCGATCGCGTGGGCGATCTCGGCGGCCGTGTCGTCGTGCTGGACCGCGATCTTGGCGGCGACCAGCAGTTCCTCGGGGCCGAGGTGGAGCGTACGCATGTGGATGACGCGGGTGACCGTCTCACCGTCGACGAGAGCGGTCTTGATCTTCTCCACGTCCTCCGTGCCGGCCGACTCGCCGAGGAGGAGGGACTTGGTCTCGGCCGCCAGGATGATCGCGATGACGATCAGCAGGACGCCGATGCAGAGGGTGCCGATGCCGTCCCAGACGCCCTCGCCCGTGACGAGGGCCAGGCTGACGCCGACGAGCGCCAGGATGAGGCCGACCAGCGCGCCGAGGTCCTCCAGGAGGACGACCGGCAGCTCGGGGGCCTTGGCGCGGCGGATGAAGTTCTTCCAGGACAGGTTGCCGCGCGTCTGGTTGGACTCGACGATCGCCGTGCGGAAGGAGAAGGACTCCGCGATGATCGCGAACACGAGGACGCCGACCGGCCAGTACCAGGCCTCGATCTCGTGCGGGTGCTTGATCTTCTCGTAGCCCTCGTAGATGGCGAACATGCCACCGACGGAGAACAGCACGATGGAGACCAGGAAGGCGTAGATGTAACGCTCGCGTCCGTAGCCGAAGGGGTGCTGGGGGGTCGCCTCGCGCTGAGCTTTCTTGCCTCCGAGCAGCAGCAGGCCCTGGTTGCCCGAGTCGGCGAGCGAGTGCACGCTCTCCGCGAGCATCGAGGACGAGCCACTGAAGAGGAACGCCACGAACTTGGCTACTGCGATCGCGAGGTTGGCGGCGAGTGCCGCCACGATCGCCTTGGTTCCGCCTGACGCACTCATGGGTGCCGGATGTCCCTTCCTTGGTGCTGCGGCCCTGGCGCCGCCGTACGGCCGGTCATTGTTGCAGCTTGCCGCGGAAGCCTGCGCGGACGGTACGTCAGGCGACGACCGTGGCACGGAAGAGTGTGCCCGTACCGGACAATCGGGTCGATTCGCCTGCCGGTACGAAGGCCGACTCTCCCGGTGCGAGGGTGAGTTCGCCGGCGCTGACCCTGCCGGCCGTGCAGAGCAGGATCTGCGGGGTGGCGGACGGGAGGGTGCGCGGCGCCGCGCCCTCGGCCAGGACGTGGCGCGAGAGGCGGAATTCGTCGATCGGGGTGTCGTACAGCTCTTCGCCGTCGGGGGACGACGCCTCGGGGCGCAGGACGCCCGGGTCGCCGGCCTCGAAGCGGACGACGCGCAGGAGTTCGGGGACGTCCACGTGCTTGGGGGTCAGGCCGCAGCGCAGGACGTTGTCCGAGTTCGCCATGATCTCGACGCCGAGGCCGCTGAGGTACGCGTGCGGGACGCCGGCGCCGAGGAAGAGGGCCTCGCCGGGCTGCAGCCGTACGTAGTTGAGCAGCATGGCGGCGATGACGCCCGGGTCGCCCGGGTAGTGGTGCGCGAGGCCGGCGTACGGGGCGTACGCGCCGCCCAGGCGCTCGGCGGCGGCCGCGGCCGCCGTGACGGTCCCGGCCATCTCGGCGCGGTCCGCGGTCAGTACGGCGGTGAGCACCTCGCGGAGCGCGGCCTCCTCGGGGTGGGCGTGGAGGAGGTCGACGTACGGCTTGAGGGAGTCGACTTCGAGCGCGGCGAGCGTGTCGGCCGACTCGGCGGGGGCGCGGAAGCCGCAGAGGCCCTCGAAGGGGGTGAGAGCGCAGATCAGTTCGGGCTTGTGGTTGGCGTCCTTGTAGTTGCGGTGCGGGGCGTCGAGGGGGACGCCCCGGGCCTCCTCGGCGGCGTAGCCCTCCTTGGCCTGGGCCAGGTTCGGGTGGACCTGGAGGGAGAGGGGGGCGCCGGCCGCGAGGATCTTGAGGAGGAAGGGGAGGCGGGGGCCGAACTTCCGCACCGCGGCCTCGCCCAGTTCGGCTTCGGGGGCGGCTTCGACGACCGCCGAGAGGGGCTGTTCGCCCGTGCCGCGGTCGACGCGGGAGGGTGCTCCGGGGTGGGCGCCCATCCACATCTCGGCCTGGGGCTCGCCGGTGGGGGCGGTGCCGAGCAGGTCCGGGATGGCGGTCGTGGAGCCCCAGGCGTAGGGGCGCACGGTGTTCGAGAGGCGGTCCATGGGGCTTTCCCTGGGTGTGGTGGCTCTGGTACCGGCCGGCCTCGGTGGCGGCGGCAGGTGGTGCAGGTCAGGTGCTGGCCCTCATGATCACCCTGCGGAAGCGAGCGCCAGGTAAACGGCGGCGAAATCCGTGATGGCGAGCAGTTCGGCGAGGTTCTCCAGCTCGCTGCCCTCCTCCGGTTCGATCTCGCTGACGGCCGTGTCGTGGCTGAGCGCGAGCTCGCGGGCGGCCGGGGCCGCGGAGATTCCGCCGGCGGGGCGGTCCCGGAGGAGCACCACGCGTGCGTGCAGCGCCTGTGCTTCGTCGACACGGTCGCGGAAGAAGTCTTCGGGGTCGGCGCCCGCGGCGAAGGTCCCCGCGAGCAGTACGCCGTGGGCGGGCAGGGCCTCCGGAAGCTCGGCGGCGAGGGCGGGGCGGCCGGCCAGCTCGGCGAGCACGGAGGAGAACCGGCGGCCTGCGGGGCCGGCGCACGCGCCCTCCGTCCAGATGAGCGGCAGCGAGTCCGCGAGCTCGGACGCGAGGGTCTTGGCCGGGTTGCCGTACGTCGCGATGGCCGGGCCGCAGCGTTCCGCGGTGCGGTCGAGGCGGTCGGCGACGAGCCGGAGGGTGTCCGGGGGCGCGGTGACCAGGCCGAGGCGGTCGAAGAGGACGAGGAGGGGGGTGAGGAGTGCCCAGAGCGCGCCGGGGCCGGTGGCGTCGCCCTCGTCGTACTCCTCGTAGGGCGCCGTCGCCATCGGTACGACCATGCCGTGCACGCCGCCGACGGACTCGCTCAGCGGGGAGCGCTGCGGGGCCACGGCGACGACCGTGCAGCCGCGGCGGTACGCCTGCTCGGCGAGGAGCGCGAGGCCGGGTTCGGCGCCGTCCGGGGTGACGAGGAGGAGGAGGTCGACGGAGCCCGCCCAGCCCGGGAGCGCCCAGCGCAGGGCGCCGGCGGCGGGGGCGACTCCGGTGGGGTGCAGCCGGGCGACCGGGCAGGAGGCGCCGGCGAGGGTGGCCAGCAGGTCGGCCACGCCGTTCGCGGCGGTGCCCGGGCCCGCGATCAGTACGGCGCGGGGGCGGCCCTCCGGCTTGATCTCCGCGAGGCCGGCCTCGGTGGCGTGCCGTGCGGCGGTGCGTACGCGTGCGCCCGCCTCCGCGGCGCCGCGGAGCAGGCCGCGGTGGTCGGCACGGGCCAGGGACTCCGGGTCGTCCAGCAACGACTCGTCGAGCATGGTGCGGGCCTCCGATCGCCGGGCGCGTGGCTTGTGGCCCTGCGCGAGGTGGTGGGTGGGGCGTCAGGCGGGGCGGGTGTCGGGCGGGCTGGGCGTCAGGCGGGGCGGCGGGCCTCGTCGACGAGGAGGACCGGGATGCCGTCTCGTACGGGGTAGGCCAGACCGCAGTCCTTGCTGGTGCAGATCAGCTCGGGGGTGTCCGCGGCGGACGCGTCGTCGAGGGGCGCGTGGCAGGCGGGGCAGGCGAGGATCTCCAGAAGGCCGGCTTCGAGCGGCATGGGGCGGGTCCCTTCAAACATGCGGGCAGGGGTACGGATCGGGCCAGGTCAGCCTACCGCCGGGGCGGGGGCGGCGCGGTCTGGCGGGGCGATCGGCGTGGACGTGGCGGTGTTCCCCGGTTCCTCGCTGCCGGACGGGCGGTGCGGAGGGGCGCGGGTGGAGGGGCGCGGGTGGAGGGGGCGCGGGTGGAGGGGGCGCGGGTGCGGTACCCCTCCGCCGGGCCCCGTGGAGCCCGGCGGAGAAGGTACGCGCACGGTGCCGCCGTGCCGGGGCCGGAAGGCTAGGCGCGGATCAGGGCCAGGGCCTCGTCCCGGGTTTCCACCATGGTGGACTCGTCCCTCGCCTCCACGTTCAGCCGCAGCAGGGGCTCCGTGTTGGAGGGGCGGAGGTTGAACCACCAGTCGGCGGCGGTGACCGTCAGGCCGTCGAGTTCGTCGATGGTGATTCCGTCGCGGCCGGTGTACGCCGCCCTGACCGCCGCCAGCCGGCCCGCCTGGTCGTCCACCGTCGAGTTGATCTCGCCGGAGCTCGCGTAGCGGTCGTACTGCGCGACCAGGTCGGACAGGGTGCCCTCCTGGCCGCCGAGGGCCGCGAGGACGTGGAGGGCGGCCAGCATGCCGGTGTCCGCGTTCCAGAAGTCCCGGAAGTAGTAGTGCGCCGAGTGCTCGCCGCCGAAGATCGCGCCGGTACGGGCCATCTCCTCCTTGATGAAGGAGTGGCCGACACGGGTACGGACCGGGGTGCCGCCGTTCTCCTTGACGACCTCCGGGACGGACCACGACGTGATCAGGTTGTGGATGACCGTGCCCTTGCCGCCGTTGCGCGCCAGCTCGCGCGCGGCGACCAGCGCCGTGATCGCGGACGGGGAGATGCCCTCGCCGCGCTCGTCGACGACGAAGCAGCGGTCCGCGTCGCCGTCGAAGGCCAGGCCGAGGTCGGCGCCGGTCTCGCGGACCTTCGCCTGGAGGTCGACGATGTTCTTCGGGTCGAGCGGGTTGGCCTCGTGGTTCGGGAACGTGCCGTCCAGCTCGAAGTAGAGGGGGACGACCGTGAGGGGCAGGGAGGCGAAGACCGTGGGGACCGTGTGGCCGCCCATGCCGTTGCCCGCGTCGACCACGACCTTCAGGGGGCGCATCGAGGCCAGGTCGACCAGGGAGAGGAGATGGGCCGCGTAGTCCGTCAGCGTGTCACGCCGGGTGATGGTTCCGGTCCTGGTGGCGGGGGGCGTCTGCGGAGCGTTCGCCGACCACTCCTCCACCAGCGCGCGGATCTCCGCGAGACCCGTGTCCTGGCCCACCGGAGCCGCTCCCGCCCGGCACATCTTGATGCCGTTGTACTGCGCGGGGTTGTGCGAGGCCGTGAACATCGCGCCCGGCAGACCGAGTTGCCCGGACGCGAAGTACAGCTGGTCGGTCGAGCAGAGCCCGATCTCCGTCACGTCCACCCCGCGCGCCGCCGCCCCGCGCGCGAACGCCCGCGAGAGCCCCGGCGACGAGGGCCGCATGTCGTGCCCGGTGACAATCGCGTCGGCATTCGTCACCTGCGCGAAGGCGGCTCCGAACAGCTCGGCCAGCGACTCGTCCCACTGGTCGGGGACCACTCCGCGCACGTCGTACGCCTTGACGATCTGCGACAGATCAGCAGCCACGGCCAACCCTCCTGAAGTCCGGTTAGGACCCCCCAAGCTACCCGCAGGACGTGACGTCAGAAACGGGCCTCAGGAGTCGGGAGAGCGCAGGACCCGCAGATGCCCGCGGCGTGCGACCTCCATCGGGTCCGCGGTGCGCGTCCCGCCGCCGACGTCCGCGGCGCGGTCGTGCGGCCTGGCGGCCTCACGTACGGCGTTGGCCAGTGCTTCGAGATCGTCGCCGCTGGGGCGCGGGGGGGCCGACCCGTCGACGAGCCGGAGGACTTCCCAGCCGCGTGGGGCGGTCAGCCGATCCGAGTGCTCGGCGCACAGGTCGTAACAGTGGGGCTCGGCATAGGTGGCGAGCGGGCCGAGGACTGCGGTCGAGTCCGCGTAGACGTACGTCAGTGTCGCGACGGCAGGGCGGCCGCACGCGGTGCGCGAACAGCGACGTACAGGGCTCACGATGTTGGACGGTACCGCACTCTTGAGCGGGCCGCGACGACTCTCCCTCACGTCACTCCGCCGTGTCGTGTCTTCCACCGTGCCGCGAAGGCCTCCTGAGCCACCGGTCTGACCTGCGCGGAGACCGTGACGAGGCGGTGGATAACCGGCCGTGACCGGTCGTCACCCGGGACAAATGCCGTCAAGCGACGCGAGATCGACGGTCGTGCACCGGCGTGAAAACGAGCCCAACCTTGGCTGGAATGCTCAATATGCGACATGCCGCGTGCCGTCCCTCCGTCGCGGTCCGACCGCTCGGATGAGGGCTACCCTGCGTCAGTGATGGACAGTCCCGTACCCCCCAGTCCCACCGGCCCGGGGCCGCGCCGCCGCGACCGCCACGGCCGCGGCATGCGTGGACCCGTGGCGCCGCCCCAGGTGCCCCTCTCGGTCAGCCGGGCCGCCGTCTTCGGCGACCTCGTGCAGGATTCCGTGGAGCGGCTGGAACGGCGCTGGCCGCAGCTCGCCGAAGTCGACTTCCTGGTGCTCGACGTACCGCCCGCGGCCGGCGGCGGCGACGATTCCGGCGCCTGGGCCGACGAGTCGGTGCCGCTCGGCGGGGTGACCGCCGCGACGAGCGCCCACCCGGCCCGGATCGTCGTCTACCGGCGCCCCGTCGAGATCCGCACCAAGAACCGGGACGAGCGCGCCCTGTTCGTGCACGAGATCATCGTGGAGCAGGTCGCGGAACTGCTCGGGCTCGCACCGGAGTCGGTCGATCCGCGGTACGGGGGCGGGGACGGGCAGGACTGACGCCGGTCAGTCGTCCAGTACCGACAGGTCTTGCTCCGCTTCCGGCACCAGGACCGTCCCGCGGTCGTCCGGCATCGTCTGCACGGTGAACATCGGGATGCCGTCCTCGGGCAGTTCGAGCGCGCGCGACGCGTGGACCGGGCCGCCCGACCGCGGTTCGACCGTCAGCGCGTACGAGCCCTTGAGCCCGGACGGCACCGGCGGCTTCACCGCGAGCGTCGTGCCCGCCTTGACCGTGTACTTCTTGACGACCGGCTCGCCGCCCCCGCTGCCCGCCGACGCGGTGACCTCGACCTCGGCCGTCGCGCCGGGCGCGGTCAGCGAGAGCACCGAGCCCCCGGCCCTGTTGTCCGCCACGGTGGCCCGCTCGCCCACCTGCCCGGTCGCCGGGATGTACGCCGTCTCCCGGGCGGCGCCCTTGCCGCGCACCACGCGCAGCGCGGCGACCACCGGCGCCGGGTCCCCCTGCGCCGGGCTCAGCAGCAGCGAGCCCTCCTCGCCCTTGGTGATGTCCTTGAGGTCGACGGCCGTGGTCATGCCCGCCTTGACGTGCAGGGTCTCGTGGCCCGCCGGTGTGATCGAGCCGCTGCGGCCCGCCAGCCGTACCTTCAGGTCGGCGTCCTCCTCACCGGGCGCGAACACCACCAGGTGTACGGACGTGGCGTCCGCCGGGATGCCGGGGAGCACGACGGTGTCCGAGGCGTCGGCGGAGGCGGCCAGCCAGTCACTGCCGGCCTCCTCGTCCACCGCCTGGACGACGGCGCCGACGCGGCCGCTGCGGGTGGTGACGTGGACGGTCACGTTCTCGGCGCCGTCGGCGCTCAGCGTCGACAGCAGCACCGGGACGCTGGACCTGGCGGGGACCGTGATCCCCTCCCCCGCGTCGGACTCCAGGGCGCCGTCCTTGCCGTACAGCCCGACGTCGGCGACGGCGGCGGTGTCGTCCGGGTTCGTGAGGTGTACGTAGTCGTGCCGCGTGTCGGCGGTGCTCGCGCCGGGGAACCAGAAGCTGGTGTCGGGCGCGGTGCAGCTGACGCCGAGCACGCCCCGGCCGTCGCCCGCCGTGATCTTCGTGGTCTGCTGCGCGGTCCATCCGGGGGCCAGGAGGCCGTCGGCCGAGCCGACGAGGGCGGGGGCCTCGGCGGTGTTCGCCTCGGCGGTGACGGGCTTGCCGGGCTCCTTCAGCGAGAGGACCGGCTTGCCGGGCCCCGCCTTCCCCGGGTCCTTTTTCTTCTTGTCCTCGGCGCCGTCCCGGGCTGCCAGGGTCGCGTTGGTGGGAACGAGTTCCGCGGAGCCCTCCTCCGCGTCCGCGTCGCCCTTGCCCGCCGGGGTGACCGACGTGTACGTCGTCTCCGCGAGGTCGGACGTGCTGGGTGCGGGGCAGAGCAGGCTGGAGCGCTCCACGGGCATCCGCGCCGGGGTCTTCGCACCGGCGGCCCCGCCCGTACCGGCCGCCGCGGTGTCCGCCGGGCCGTCCGGCGCGGAGACCGCGGCGAATCCGGTGACTGCGGCGAGAGCGGTGGCGGCGGCGATCAGGGAGAGGGTGGTGCGGTTCATCGGTTGTTGCTCCCGTCGGGACGCTGCTCGGGCTCGTTGCCTTCGTCGTAGGGCTGCGGCTGCTGCTGTCCGTAGCCGTACGGGTCGTACTGGCCTTCCTGGTACTGGCCTTCCTGGTACTGACCGGTCCGGTACGGGTCCGCCTGGTACGGGTCGGCCCGGTACTGCTCGCCGCCGTAGTCCTGCCGGCCGTCGCCGTACTGGCCGGCCTGGTACGGGTCGGCCTGGTACTGCTCGCCGCCGTAACCCTGGTGCTGGTCCTGGGCGTACGGCTGCTGCTGCCCGTACCCGGCGTCCGCGTACGCCTGCGCGTCCCACTCCCCGTACTGCTGCTGCGGCGGCACGGCCGCGTACACGGCGGTCCCGTCCTGCTCCTGGGACGGCTGACCGTACGGGTCCGCGACCGGCGGGGCCGGGGGCTGCTGCCCGGACTCCCCCGCGTCCTCCTGGGGGGCGTGCGGGGCTTCCGCCTGCGCCGCCGCGCGCAGCCTGCGCGCCCTGCGCCCCTCGCCGGCCACCGGCTGCGCGGGCACCTCGGGCTCCTCCTCGGGCAGGTCGTCGTCGATCTCCTTGCGGCGGCCCGGCAGTGCGAGCACCAGCAGGAGGAGGACGAGCCCGACCTGGGTCCAGACCCACACGGTGTGGGTGACTGGGGCCTCGTAGGTGAGGTCGAGCCTGCCGCCCCCGGAGGGCAGCTCAAAGCCCTGCGCCCAGCCGTCGACGGTCTTCTTCGCGAGTACGCGCCCGTCGAGCGTGGCCTGCCAGCCCTCGGCCGCCGAGTCCGCGATCCGCAGGACGCGCCCCGCTTCGCCCGACGGGATCTCCGTGTGCGCCTCGACCGGCTCCGAGGCGACGGACAGCGGCTCGGCGCCCTCCTCGCCGGAGACGATCGTGGCCCGCGCGACCTGGCGGTCGACGCGCCACAGCGCGCTGCCGTCGAGCTGGCTGAGCCGGCTCAGGCCGGGCGTCGAGTCCAGGACGCGGCTCACCGAGCGGGGCGCACCGTCGCGCACGAGGACGTAACGGACGGCGTACCCGCCGAGCTGGTCGGCCTGGTCGGCGCCGGAGCCCGCGACCAGGTTGGAGACGATCCTGTCGAGGCGCGGACTGCTGCCGCCCGCCTCGACGAGCTCCCCGTCGCCCAGGCGGGCGCCGGAGCCGCGTACGAGCGTGTACGAGACCTTCACGGCCGACGTACCGCCGAGGACCAGGGTGCGCGCCTGGTCGCGGGTGCCGCTCTCCTCCGCGACGAACGCCGGCACCTGCACCGGGTCGCGCCGCTCCAGCGGCCCCGCGGCGCCGCCGATCATCCATCCGGCGGCGGCGAGCAGCGGTCCGGCCGCCGCGGCGAAGGCGATCAGCACGGCGACGGGCTGGCGCCAGCCGAAGCTCTGGGTGGCGACGCGCTCGCGCGCGCCGTCCGCGCCGAGCACGGTGGCGGCGATCAGCGCCAGGCCGTAGACGAGGGTCGCCGGTCCCGCCCAGCCGTGGTTGTTGGTGAGGACCGCGCCCAGCAGGGACACGATCGCCACGACCCACGCCGTGCGGATGGCGAAGGTCCGCTCCCCGCGCAGCAGGGCCGCCAGCGCCGCGAGGACGATGCCGACGAGCAGCAGCCCGCCCGCGGCCTTCGGGCCGCCGGGGCCGGCGCCGAGCAGGTCCAGTGCCCCGGCCGGGTCCGTACCGAAGTCCAGGCCCGCCTCGCGGAAGAAGGCGGCCGGGCTGGTCAGCAGGGTGAGCGACCAGGGGGCCAGCACCAGCACGGGGGTGCCGACGCCGGCCAGGAAGCGCAGTCCGTACGCCACGATGTCGCCGCGCCGCAGCGCCAGTACGCCGATGCCGAGCACCAGGGCGATCGGCCACACGACCGGCGTGAACGCCGTCGCGAAGGTCAGCAGGAGCGCGTAAGCCCAGACGGCGCGCCAGCTGGAACGCGCGCCCTCGGCGCGCAGACCGCTCGCGGAGACGGCGCACCGCGCGATGAGCGGCAGCAGGACCGCCAGGACGGCGGTCCCGAGGCGTCCGGTGGCGAGGGCGCCGGTGGCGGCGGGCAGGAAGGCGTACGCGACGGCCGCCCAGGCGCGCAGCAACCGGGACTCGACGAGCGGGCGCGAGACGAAGTAGGCGGTGAGGCCGGCCAGCGGCACCGAGCAGACGAGCAGCACGGTGAGCGCGAACCCGGTGGAGCCGAGGAAGACGGCCGACAGGGCGGCGAGGAGGGCGAGGTAGGGCGGCGCCGTCTGGGTGCCGCCGGTGCCGATCGGGTGCCAGGCATCGGCGTACCGCGACCAGAGGCCGGACACGTCGGCGGGCGCGGGCAGCAGCGCGCCGCCCGCGAGCGATCCGCCGCCGAGGAGACCCCGGCAGGCCACGAGCGACACCAGGAGGAGCAGCACGAAGAGCATGGGCCCCGGCTTGCGGGCGATCCGCTTCAGCCGCGCGAACTGCTCGATCTCCAGGTAGTCGGCGTCGTCGCCGCCGGGGCCCGACTCGACGACGCCGTGGCGCGAGCCGGTGTCGGGCTCGGAGCCGCCGCCGAAGGTGCCCGCCACCTGTTCGACGGTCGCCCGGACCGTGGCGCCGGTCGGCGGGAAGAGGGGCCGCAGTTCGCTCGCGTCGACCTGTCCCTTTCCGCGCCGCTTCCTGGCCGCGAGGATCTTCCCGGGGCGCAGCAGGGTGCCGAAGAGTCCGGTGACTTCGTCGACCGCCTGGCCCGGCGCCTTGCCGAGCAGGTAGGCGAGCGTGCGGAGCAGCGTGCCGACGACCAGGCGCAGCATGACGTACGGCAGGGCGGGGCCGCGCGCGTTGACGAGCATCGTGTAGACGGCGCCCGCCTTGTCGACGCGGTGCGGGTTGGCGACGGAGCGCCCGGCGCAGTCGATGGGCCTGCGCTCGCGCGCGGACGCCTCGGCGTGGCGCAGTACGGCGTCGGGGGCGACGAGGACGCGGTGGCCCGCCGCGTGGGCGCGCCAGCACAGGTCGACGTCGTCGCGCATGAGGGGCAGCCGGCGGTCGAAGCCGCCGAGCTCCTCCCACACGTCCCGGCGCACCAGCATTCCGGCGGTGGACACGGACAGCACGGAGCGGACCTGGTCGTGCTGGCCCTGGTCCTGCTCGCGCCGGTCCAGTCCGGTCCAGCGGCGGCCGCTGTTGGCGATGGAGACGCCGACTTCGAGGAGCTGTTTCCTGTCGTACCAGCCGCGCAGTTTGGGGCCGACGATCGCGGCGTGCTCGTCGGAGTCGGCGACGCGCAGCAGTTCGGCGAGCGCGTCCGGCTCGGGCGCGCAGTCGTCGTGCAGGAGCCACAGCCACTGCACGGGTTCGCCGTGCGGGAGGTCGGGGAGGTCGTACGCGTCGTCGCGCCACGTCCTGCTCACCGGGTCCCAGCCGCTGGGGCGCTTCAGGTAGGGCAGTTCCTCGGGTGTGAGGACCTGTGCGCTGCGGACCGCCTCGTCGACGGCGGTGCCGAAGCCGGAGCGGCGTGCGAGGTGCAGCACGCGGTCGGCGCCGATCGCGTCGGCGACCAGTTCGGCGGAGTCGTCCGCGCTGCCGGTGTCGGCGGCGACGACGCTCTGTACGGGGCGTTCCTGCCCCAGGAGCCCGGCGAGCGCGTCGGGCAGCCAGCGCGCTCCGTCGTGGGAGACGAGCACGGCGGTGACGACATGCCGGGGGAACTCGGGCTCGGCCGCCGCGTACGGCGCCGACGTTTGGCTGTGCACGGACATCGGGGTACGGGCCCTCCGGCCGGGGTCCGGGGGTCGCCCCCCGGAAGGCTGCTGTCTGACTGCGCGGACGCGCGCGCCCCGCGGGTGCGTTGATGCGTCTCGGACAGCGCCCCACACTAACGGCTGGGCAACGCAACGGTCCGCCGCCTGCGGCCGGGGGCCGGGCGACGGACCGGTGGATACGTACAAGCTTGTGACATTTGGTCAATAAGGCGTAAGGCACGGCAGAGAACGGTGGCGGGCACAGCGGTCAGACGGCGGCCTTCTTCAGTCGTCGGCGTTCACGCTCGGACAGTCCGCCCCAGATGCCGAACCGTTCATCATTTGAAAGCGCGTACTCAAGGCATTCGGAGCGGACCTCACAGGCGAGGCAGACCTTCTTGGCCTCGCGGGTGGAACCGCCCTTCTCGGGAAAGAAGGACTCGGGGTCGGTCTGGGCGCACAGGGCACGCTCCTGCCAGCCAATTTCCTCGTCCGCGTCCTCGACCAGCAGTTGCTGGAACAGCTCGGTCATGTGCGCCCCTCGTCTGTCTTTTGCTTCCCCGTGATGTAGTCGTTGCCGTTTTCGGCCGAACGACACGAGTGAAATTACAAGTGTGCGGATCCGAGGCAGTCAAGCCGAGATCTGCTATTGAGCCGGTTATTCACTCTGCGGAACCAAAGCTATGCGGAAAGTGTTCAAATCGCTAAAAACCGCGACACATGCCACCGGCCCACTCCTGCCCCCTCATCCGAGGGAGATGCAGCAAGGTTCGATCTTGTTGCGGCCGGCCCGCGGAAGCGATCCGGATCACAGTCCGGCCACAACGTCTCGACGACGTTTGCCCGCGCGGTTGATGCGCCACTTCTCCGCCCCGCGAGCCGCACAAACCTTTCTCCACATCCATTAACCGGATGAGGTGAAACATTCCCCCCAAATCGGTCATCGGGTTGACAGCGGGTGAGCGAGCCGGTCTTCTTGAACGTATGCCAGCGACCGCAGTGCTCCCCCGGACCCACACCCGTGGGTTCCGTTGCGCTGTCCAGGCCCGCTGTTGCTGTTCCAGCTGTTGAAGCCGCCGCGCTCCAGCTCACTCTCCGTAACACCCGCTCCACCTGTCGTGTGACGACTCGCGCCATCTCCCGTCGCACCGCCTCTTCTCTCCTTGCGACACCCCAGCACTCATGCCGAGGAACCCCCGCACCATGAACAGCGACAGCGACCTCCAGATCGCCGGCGACATCCTCGCCGTCCAGCACCTCCTCCAGCCCGCCCGTGAGCACCCGGCCACCGTCGCCGAGTTCGCCGGACTCGCCCGCTCCATCGCCGCCGACCGCGCCCAGTGGGAGCACCTCGTCGCGTACGACACCACCACCCGCTGGTACCACCGGCTGCGCACCGGACCCGGATACGAGGTCTGGCTGCTCAGCTGGGTGCCCGGACAGGGCAGTGGTATGCATGACCACGGCCTCTCGTCCGGCGTACTGACCGTTCTCGACGGCGAGTTGACCGAGCGGGCGGGGCGGGCGGGGCGCACGCTGGGGGCGGGCGCGCAGCGGGTGTTCGCGCCCGGGTACGTCCACGAGGTCACCAACGACTCGCTGGAGCCGGCGGTCAGCCTGCACGTCTACTTCCCCGGACTCACCGAGATGCCGATGCGTCCGGCACAGTCGGACCAGTCGGCCCAGTGCTCCCCGGCGGCTCAGGATGCCGTTCCCGCCTGACAGACTGCTGTGCATGCGCATTGTGGTTCTGGCAGGCGGTATCGGTGGCGCTCGCTTCCTCCGCGGCCTCAAGTCGGCCGCGCCTGACGCGGACATCACCGTCATCGGCAACACCGGTGACGACATCCATCTGTTCGGGCTCAAGGTCTGCCCCGACCTGGACACCGTGATGTACACCCTCGGCGGTGGCATCAACGAGGAGCAGGGCTGGGGGCGGGCGGACGAGACCTTCCAGGTGAAGAGCGAGCTCGCGGCGTACGGCGTGGGGCCCGAGTGGTTCGGGCTCGGCGACCGTGACTTCGCGACGCACATCGTCCGTACGCAGATGCTCGGCGCGGGCTATCCGCTGAGCGCCGTGACGGAAGCGCTGTGCGAGCGGTGGCAGCCGGGGGTGCGGCTGCTGCCCATGTCCGACGACCGGATCGAGACGCATGTCGCCGTCGAGGTGGACGGGGAGCGGAAGGCCGTCCACTTCCAGGAGTACTGGGTGAAGCTGCGCGCGTCGGTGGACGCGCAGGCCGTCGTGCCGGTGGGCGCGGAGCAGGCGAAGCCGGCGCCGGGGGTTCTGGAGGCCATCGGCGAGGCCGACGTCATTCTCTTTCCGCCGTCCAACCCTGTGGTGAGTATCGGGACCATCCTGGCTGTGCCCGGTGTCCGTGAGGCGATCGCCGACGCGGGGGTGCCTGTGGTCGGGCTCTCGCCGATCGTCGGGGACGCGCCCGTGCGGGGCATGGCCGACAAGATGCTGGCCGCGGTGGGTGTCGAGTCGACCGCTGCCGCTGTCGCCCGGCATTACGGGTCCGGGCTGCTCGACGGGTGGCTCGTCGACACGGTGGACGCGGGCACGGTCGAGGACGTGGAGAGCGCGGGGATCCGGTGCCGGGCCGTTCCGCTGATGATGACCGGTGTCGAGGCCACGGCCGCGATGGCCCGGGAGGCGCTGGAGCTGGCCGAGGAGGTACGGGCGTGAGTGCGCCGGGGCCCGGAGGCGGTTCCGGGGCCGGGGCCGGGGCCGGTTCCGGGGCGGCCCCGGCCTGCCGGGTGTGGGCGCCGGCCGGGATTCCGGAGGTGCGGGCCGGGGACGACCTCGCCAAGCTGATCGCGGACGCGGAACCCGGGCTCGTCGACGGCGACGTCCTGCTCGTCACTTCGAAGATCGTCAGCAAGGCGGAGGGCCGCGTCGTGGAGGCGGCCGACCGCGAGGCGGCGATCGACGCCGAGACCGTACGGGTGGTCGCGCGGCGCGGCGCGCTCCGTATCGTCGAGAACCGGCAGGGGCTCGTCATGGCCGCGGCCGGTGTCGACGCGTCCAACACGGCGGCCGGGACCGTGCTGTTGCTGCCCGAGGATCCGGACGCTTCGGCGCGGCTGATCCGGGACGGGCTGCGGGACACGCTCGGAGTGGACGTGGGTGTCGTCGTTACGGACACCTTCGGGCGGCCCTGGCGCACCGGCCTGACGGATGTCGCGATCGGGGCCGCCGGGGTCCGGGTGCTGGACGACCTGCGGGGCGGGACCGACACGTACGGCAATCCGCTGAACGTGACGGTCGTCGCCGTCGGGGACGAACTCGCGGCGGCGGGCGATCTGGTGAAGGGGAAGGCGGAGGGGCTGCCGGTCGCGGTGGTGCGGGGGCTCTCGCATCTGACCGGCGAGGGCTCCGGCGGTGACGGTGGCGGGCGGGCTCTGGTCCGGGCGGCGGCCGACGACATGTTCCGGCTCGGGACGTCGGAGGCGGTGCGGGAAGCGGTGACGCTGCGGCGTACGGTCCGGGACTTCACCGACGAACCCGTGGATCCGGGCGCGGTGCGCCGCGCGGTCGCGGCGGCTGTGACGGCGCCCGCGCCGCACCATACGACGCCCTGGCGCTTCGTGCTGGTCGAGTCGGAGACGGCACGGGTGGCTCTGCTCGACGCGATGCGGGACGCGTGGGTCGCGGACCTGCGGGCCGACGGGAAGTCGGAGGAGTCCGTCGCCAAGCGGGTGCGGCGGGGGGACGTGCTGCGCAGGGCGCCGTATCTGGTGGTGCCGTGCCTGGTGACGGACGGCGCGCACGTGTACGGGGACGCGCGTCGCGACGCGGCGGAGCGGGAGATGTTCGTGGTCGCGGCCGGCGCGGGTGTGCAGAACTTCCTGGTGGCGCTGGCGGGCGAACGGCTGGGGTCGGCGTGGGTTTCGTCGACGATGTTCTGCCGTGAGGTGGTGCGGGACGTGCTGGGGCTGCCGGAGGACTGGGACCCGATGGGCGCGGTCGCGGTGGGCCATGCCGCGGCCCCGCCGAAGGAGCGGGCGGCGCGGGACGCGGCGGCGTTCGTCGAGGTGCGCTGAGGCGGGCCGGCGCGGGCGCGGGGGCAGAGCGGTGCGTGAGGCAGCGCGGGGGTCTTGGGGCCGGTGCCCCGGGGCGTCTCCTCGGGCGCCGGACGGCGAGGGTGGTGGGTCGTCCGGGTGTGTTGTGTTCGACGCCCTGCGGGGAGCGCCACGGTGCCGCCCCTCCCGGCACCGTGGCGCGTGAGGCGAGGCGGTCGCGTGGCCTTGGGGGCGGTGCCGTGTCGTGCGCGGGGCGGGGTGCTGGTCAGAGGCGGGCTATGTCGCGCGGGGCCATGCGGGGGGCCCGGCGGGGCGGGGTCCGGCCGGAGAGAAGGATCAGACGGGTAGCCCGGTGGCGCTGGCCCGCGTACGGCGCCAGGAGTTCGAGCATGACCGCGTCGTCCGCGTCGCGGTTGCCCGCCAGGGCGTAGCCGACCGTACCCGGCAGGTGGAGGTCGCCGACCGTCACCGCGTCGGGGGCTCCGTTGCTGCGTTGCAGGGTTTCCGCCGCCGTCCAGGGGCCGATGCCCGGGACGAGCCGCAGGCGGGCCGCGGCGTCCTCCGGTGACATGGCCGCGGCCTCCTCCAGGCGGCCCGCCACGCGTACCGCCCGCAGGATCGTCGAGGAGCGTTTGCTGTCGACGCCCGCGCGGTGCCACTCCCAGGAGGGGATCAGCGACCAGGTGCGGGGGGCGGGCATGACGTGCATGCCCTTTGCCGGGCCCGGGGCCGGTTCGCCGTACTTGCGGAGCAGCAGGCGCCACGCCCGGTACGCCTCGTCCGTGGTGACCTTCTGCTCCAGGACGGAGGGGATCAGCGATGCGAGGACCAGGCCGGTGCGGCCGAGGCGCAGGCCGGGGCGGCGGCGCTGCGTCTCGGCGAGAAGGCGGTGGCGCGGCACGAAGGCGGACGGGTCGTCGGACGCTCCGAGGAGGGAGGGGAGCCGGTCCAGGAGCCAGTCCGCTCCCTGGCCCCAGGCTGTCGCCTCCACCTCGCCGTGGCGTGCGGCGAGGTGGAGGGTGCCGGGGCCCGCGGGCGTCCTGCTGGTGTGCCAGAAGGAGCCGTCGGGGGTTGCGCGGAAGGCGGGGTCGGCCGGTCCGCGCCGCAGCGGACCGAGCACCAGTCCGAGGTCCAGTTGCCCCGGTGGTGTCCACGTGCGGGTGGTCCCCGCGGTGGTGGGGGCGGCTCGGCCTGACATGGGGGTCCTCGGGTCCGGGATGGACTTCGAGCCTACGGGCATCGGGGTCCCGGACCCAATGGACCGGCGTTACTGGTCCGACGAGAAACGGAGCGAGCCGTCGGGGAGGGACGCGCCGCACCACACCCGTACGCCCTCGCGCAGCTCGTTGTCCGCCCCCACCGTCGCGCCGTCGCCGATCACCGCGCCGGAGACGACCGTACGGGCGCCTATCCTGGCGCCCGCGCCGACGAGGGAGTCGGTGATCACCGCGCCCGGCTCGATCACGGAGTGGGGCAGAAGGGCGCTGCCGTCGATGCGGGCGCCCTCGCCGACCACCGCGCCCTCCCCCACGACCGTGCCGCCGGTCAGCTTCGCGTCCGTGGCGACGGAGGCGGTCGGCAGGACCAGGCGGTCTCCGCAGCGGCCCGGCACGGCCGGGGACGGGGCGCGGCCCATGACCAGGTCGGCGGAGCCGCGGACGAAGGCCTGCGGGGTGCCCAGGTCCAGCCAGTACGTCGAGTCGACCATGCCCTGGAGGTGCGCTCCGGAGGAGAGGAGGTCGGGGAAGGTCTCGCGCTCCACGGAGACGGGGCGGCCCGTGGGGATCGTGTCGATGACCGAGCGGCGGAAGACGTACGCGCCCGCGTTGATCTGGTCGGTGACGATCTCCTCGGGGGTCTGGGGCTTCTCCAGGAACGCCGTCACCCGGCCCGTGGAGTCGGTGGGGACCAGGCCGAAGGCCCTGGGGTCCTCGACCCGGGTGAGGTGCAGCGAGACGTCCGCGCCCGAGGCGGTGTGGGTGGAGACGAGGGCGCCGATGTCGAGGCCCGTGAGGATGTCGCCGTTGAAGATCAGGACCGGGTCGTCGGGGGCCGAGCGGAGGCGCGAGGCCACGTTGCGGATGGCGCCGCCGGTGCCGAGCGGTTCTTCCTCGGTGACGTACTCCAGGTGCAGGCCGAGGTCGGATCCGTCGCCGAAGTACGGTTCGAAGACCTCGGCGAGGTACGAGGTCGCGAGGACGATGTGTTCGACTCCGGCCGCCCGGGCGCGGGCCAGCTGGTGGGTGAGGAAGGGCACGCCCGCCGCCGGGACCATCGGCTTCGGTGTGTGCACGGTGAGCGGGCGCAACCGGGTGCCCTTGCCGCCGACCAGGAGGATCGCTTCAGTCACCTTGTCGTCTCTGCTTCCTGCTGGGGCCGGCCGGGGTACGGGCAGGCCAGTGTATGCAGACCGTTCGATGTACCCCGGGCGGCGGTCAGCGTCCCTGGAGACGGGCCGAGGCGGTCCGGGTCGCGCCGAGCTTGCTGTAGAGGCGGCTTCCGGGGCAGTCGGTCACGTACCCGTCCCGGTGTCCGGAGATGACGTTGAGCTTGACGTTGGTGCCTTTCTTGTAGCGGTTTCCGCCACCGGACTTGAGCGTGGTCTTCGCGCGCGGATCCGCGCCGTACAGGCCGAGCTTCCAGGCCGTGAGGCGGGCAACCGCGTTCACGACGGCGGTGGGTGGTTTCGACTTGCTGTACGTCCCGAGGACGGCGATGCCCGTGCTGTTGGTGTTGAAACCGAGAGTGTGCGCCCCCAGGACCGGCTTGGCCACACCCCCGGCCCGGCCTTCGTAGATGTTTCCGCACTTGTCGATGGCGAAGTTGTAGCCGAAGTCGCGCCAGCCGCTGCTCTTGACGTGGTAGCGGTAGATACTGCGCAGAACTGAGGGCGCTTGCGAGCAGGTGTAGTTGTTCCCGGTCGCGCTGTGGTGCACGAAGGCCGCCTTGACGCGCTTGGTGTAGACGAAGCTGCGCTCGCGGAGCTTCTCGTCCGCGCCCCACCCCTTGCGCGTGACGATGCGCGGGCGCGGTCCGATGTGCGGCTTCGATCCGAGGAAGGCGACTTCCTCTTCCGTCTCCGCCCGGCTCAGGGCGGGCACTTCGGCGGCACCGAGCGGTGCGAGGTCTGCGTTGACCGCGGAGCTGGCGGCTTCCTCGGCGGACAGGACGACGGTGGTGGTGGTCCGGGGGTCGTCGACGGCGTCGGTCTCGGCTTCGGTGTTGGTGGTGGTGTCGTCGTCGCGGGAGCCGGCCGGGGGGTCGTCGCCGGGGTCGACCAGTTCGAGGCGCAGGCCGGCCGGGAGCGGAGTGGGGGTGGCGGCGCGTACGCCGTCGGCCTCCTCGGGGTGTACCCGCACCTCCACACCGTCGCTGTCGCCGACCCACAGGGGCGCGGTCGAGCCGCGGACCTTCCCCGCCTCGCGCTCCGCCGTACCCAAGTCGGCGGCGTGGTCGTGGTTGTGGGTCTCGACGTCCTGCCAGCCGGACCAGCCGGCTGCCCCGGTGGCGCGGGTACGGACCTGGACCGTGCCGTGGAGTTCGGCTTCGGCGTCGTCCCAGACGACCCCGACCAGCGAGAACGGTCTGACGTGGCGGGGTGGCAGGCCGCGCGGGGCGGTGCCTGCGGCCCGGTCGGTCCCGGGGCCCTCCGGCACCAGTGGTGCGAGGGGCAGCGACTGGGTGGAGCCGGGTGGCGCGGGGGCGGGTTCGGCGGCGGGGGCGGTCGTGGCGGGGGCGGCCACGGCGCCGGTGGGCAGGACCAGAGCGGCGGCGCACGCGACTCCGATCGCGGAAGCAAGGAATGCACGCATGGTGTAGATCTTGTGCATAACCATATAAATATGTCCATTTGAGGATTTGACGGCTCATCGGTCCGACGGGGTGCGGCCGGCCGCGCCCGCGCCCGGGCTCCACGGCGTCCGGGCGCGGGCGCGGCGTACTCTTGCGCGGTGAACGCCACCGATCGCACCCCCGCCGACCTGCTGCGATCCGCGCTCGCCGCGGATCCGGCCCGCCCCCTGGTCACCTTCTACGACGACGCCACGGGCGAGCGCGTGGAACTGTCCGTCGCCACCTTCGCCAATTGGGTGGCCAAGACCGCCAATCTGCTCCAGGGCGACCTCGCCGCGGCCCCGGGCGACCGGCTCGCGCTGCTGCTGCCCGCGCACTGGCAGACTGCGGTCTGGCTCCTCGCCTGCTCCTCGGTCGGCGTGGTCGCCGACGTCGGCGGCGACCCGGCCGACGCCGATGTCGTGGTGACGGGACCCGACACGCTGGAGGAGGCGCGGGCCTGCGGCGGGGAGCGCGTGGCGCTCGCCCTGCGCCCCTTGGGCGGCCGCTTCCCGCAGCCGCCCGCCGGGTTCGCGGACTACGCCGTCGAGGTGCCGGGGCAGGGGGACCGTTTCGCGCCGTACGCCCCCGTCGACCCGGACGGGCCCGCCCTGCGGGTCGACGGTACGGAACTGACGGCCGCGGAGGTGGTCGACCGGGCGCGCGCCGACGCGAAGACCCTCGGGCCCGGCCCCGGGGCGCGGCTGCTGTCGGGGCTGGCGTACGACACCTGGGAGGGACTGTCCTCGGGGCTGTTCGCACCGCTCGCCTCCGGCGGTTCCGTGGTGCTGTGCCGGCATCTCGGGCAGCTCTCCGAGGAGGGCCTCGCCCAGCGGGTCGAGAGCGAGCGGGTCACCAACACGGCGGTACGACAAGCACCCTGAGGGCCACTCGTCCGGCCCACCGGCTGCCGAGCCCCCGGGGCGGAGCGCCGGCTCCGGTGGATGATCGACGGTACGCACCGCACAACCAAGCGCGAGGTTCAGCCGTCTATCCCTGCGACCGGCGGCCCAGCGCGCCGCCGACTCCGTGAAGGATGGACGCAGACGTGACCGACAGTGCTGGCACGCCCTCCGAACCGGACAGCCCGGCCGGGGGCGAGGCCGAGGACCGGGCCACGGAAGGTGCGGACGGGGGCGCGGACGAGGAGACCGGGGCCGGCGCCAACCGCAGGCGGCGCTGGCTCCATTGGACCGCTCTCGGCGTCTCCTTCCTCCTCCTCGTCGCGGCCGGCGCCGGCTGGTGGATCTACCGGAAGCTCGACGACAACATCACCACGGACACCGGCGCCGCCGCCGAGCTGGAGACGTACGAGAAGGAACGCCCCGCGTCCATCGCGCTGGACGCCCAGAACATCCTGCTCATCGGGTCCGACACCCGCTCCGGCAAGGACAACCGCAAGTACGGTCCGGACGAGGGCACCCAGCGCTCCGACACGACGATCCTGCTGCACCTCGCCGCGGACCGCGGGAGCGCGACAGCCGTCTCGCTGCCGCGCGACCTGATGGTGGACGTCCCCAGCTGCCGCAAGCCCGACGGCACCCGCACGGAGAAGCGGTTCGCGCAGTTCAACTCGGCGTTCGAGCTCGGTGGTACGGCGTGCACGATCCGTACGGTCGAGCGGCTCACCGGCATCCGCATGGACCACCACATGGTGATCGACTTCGCGGGGTTCAAGGGGATGGTCGACGCGGTGGACGGCGTCGAGATCTGCGTCAAGGAACCCATCGACGACGACGCCGCCCTCCTCCGGCTGGACAAGGGCCTCCAGAAGCTCGACGGCGAGCAGGCCCTCGGCTACGTACGGGCCCGCAAAACCGTCGGCGACGGCAGCGACACCGAACGCATGGACCGCCAGCAGAAGTTCCTGGGCGCGCTGGTGAACAAGGTGCAGAGCAACGGCGTACTGCTCAATCCGACCAGGCTCTACCCGGTGCTGGACGCGGCGACGAAGTCCCTCACCACCGATCCCGGGCTCGACTCGCTCAGGGATCTGTACGACCTGGTGCGCGGCATGCGGGACATTCCGACCGAGCGGGTGCAGTTCCTGACCGTGCCGCGCCGGCCGTACACGTACGACCCCAATCGCGACGAGCTCGTCCAGCCGGACGCCGGCCGTCTGTTCAAGCGGCTGCGTGAGGACGCGCCCGTCTCGGTCGTGCCGGCGGGCGCGGAGAAGGGGGACAAGGAAGGCGGAGCCCCCGCCGGGAAGAACGACGGGAAGCCGGACGGCCCGGATTCCTCCGGACCGGCTCCGGCACCCACTTTCACCGGGAGCAATGCCGCCGTCGGCACGTGCGAGTAAAGCCATACCCAAGGCATGACCAGCAACAGAACAGATTGGGCGTATTGCCCAGTTGTAAGGGGCGTGGAATTTGTCACGGACGTCGCTGCGCGCTGAACTGGGCAGATAGTGTGACGCGATCCGGTGCTTCCGGCCCTGAGGTCGCACTGCTGGAATGAACGACCGGGTGCCTGGGGGAGGCGCCTCGTGTCGCACCCGACGGAGGACTCAAGCAACCGTGGATGCGCAAAACCGTGGGCGGGCGGAAGAAATCGATCCCGCAGACCAGTGGGTGCTCAACCCGGAGACCGGTCATTACGAATTGCGACTGGAGCGACCCGCTGAGCAATCGCCCGCGGCGCCCCGGACCCGGAAAGCCCCGTCGAGAGCACAGGCCCGTGAGCGGACCGCCGCGCCCCGGCGCGAGGTCCCGGCGCAGCGCAGCCGGCGGGCCGCGAACGGCTCGCGCGGTGCGAACGGCTCGCGCGGTGCGGGGGGTTCGGGCGGTTCACGCGACTCCGGCGGCGAAGGGTCCGCCCCGCAGGCCGGCCGCCGCAAGCGCAAGGCGAAGAAGTCCGGCAAGAAGAAGGTGCTGCTGTGGACCGGCGGCGTCATGGGCTTCGTGCTCGTCGGCGTCTCGGCCGGCGCCTACGTCGTGTACGACCGCCTCAACGGGAACATCAGCTCGGTCGACGTGGGTGACGCGGCCAACGGCGGCAGCCTGAAGGACGGGCCGATCAACATTCTGATCATCGGCACGGACATCCGGACCGGCGAGGGCAACGAAGACTACGGAGACCGGCAGAACACCACCGGCCACGCCGACACGACGTTCCTCTTCCACGTCTCCGAGGACCGCACCAACGCGACCGCGCTGAGCATCCCCCGGGACCTCAAGACGGACATTCCCGACTGCCTCACCAAACAGCCGGACGGCACGGACAAGGTCATTCCGGGCAAGAAGTACACGAAGTTCAACGAGAGCTTCGGAGTGAGCGGCCGGGACCCGGGGTGCACCATGCGCACGGTCTCGGCGATCACCGGGCTCCCGATCCACCACTTCATGATGGCCGACTTCAACGCGGTCAAGACGCTGACCACGGCGATCGGCGGCGTGGACGTCTGCCTGTCGAAGCCCATCAAGGACGACAACTACTCCAAGCTCGACCTGCCGGCCGGAAACCACAGCATCGAGGGTGAGGAGGCGCTCGCCTTCGTCCGGAACCGGCACGGCCTCGGCAACGAGAGCGACCTCGACCGGATCAAGATGCAGCAGCAGTTCATCGCCTCGATGATCCGCAAGATGAAGGAAGACACCCTCGGCAGCCCGAAGAGGATGCTCGACCTCGCGGACGCGGCGACCAAGGCGCTCACCGTGAACAAGGAGATCGCCGGCATTCCCGAACTGACCGGCCTCGCCAAGGAACTCGGCAAGATCAACCTCAAGAACATCACTTTCATGACGATCCCTGTGATCGACAATCCCGCCGAGGCCGTCAAGGCGACCGTTGTCGTGGACCCCGTCAAGGCTCCGGAGGTCTTCAGCGCACTGCAGAACGACATCTCCTTCACCGAGGTGAAGGAGAAGGAGAAGGCCGCCAAGAGCAAGCAGGCGGCCCTGCTCAAGGGCGCGCGGGCCCAGGCGTCCGAGGTACGTGTCGACGTCTACAACGGCAGCGACACCCCCGGGGCCGCGCAGAGGACCCTCAACTGGCTGCAGGTCCAGAAGGGCGTGCTCAAGTCCACGAACAAGAGCAACGCCCCGAAGAAGATCGCCAAGACCACTCTCGAGTACGCGCCGAACCAGGCCGACCAGGCGCGCAAGCTCGCGGACCTGATGGGCCTGCCCGCCGGGGCGCTCAAGAAGGGCACCGAGGACGCCGGGGAGATGCAGCCGATGGTCCTGACCCTGGGTGCCGACTTCAAGGGCGAAGGGGTGCCCATCACCGGCCCGGTGAAGCCGCCCGAGAACGTCGACAAGGTCGAAGCAGACAAGAAGATCTGCGCCAAGTGAAACCGGGTCACCGGATGATGCGGCGCGCCTGAACAGCAGGGGGGCCAGGGGTGGGACAGAACAGCGTGCGCGGGGCGGGGACACGGCGAGACGCCCGGGACGCCGGTGACCGGAGTGAGGACGACAGCCCGTACGGGAGCGGGCCGGAGGGGGCCGGGGACAGAGGCGGTACGCCGCCGGATCCGGTGAGCACGGCCGCCGCCGGCACGGGACCGCCCCGGCGGCGCGGCAGCGGCAAGCGGCGGATACTGCGCTGGGGCGCCTCCGTGCTGTCCCTGCTGATACTCGGCACGGCCGGCGCCGGATACCTCTACTACCGTCACCTCAACAACAACCTGCAGCGGGAAAAACTGAATCTCGGCGACCAGCCGATGGCCGAGCACAAGGCCAACGCCGCAGGCCAGACCCCGCTCAACATTCTGCTCATCGGCTCGGACGCGCGTAACTCCGACGAGAACAAGCGGCTCGGCGGCGCCCGGAGCACCTTCGACAGCACGCCGCTCGCCGACGTGCAGATGCTGGTGCACGTCTCCGCCGACCGCAGCAACATCTCGGTGATCAGCATGCCGCGCGACACACTGCTGAAGATGCCCCAGTGCACGGACCCGGAAACCGGCGAGGTCTACCCGGAGACGACGCGGCCGAGGATGACCAACGAGAGCCTCGGACGCGGCGGTCCGGGGTGCACGGTCGCCACCTGGCACATGCTGACCGGCATCACCATCGACCACTTCATGATGATCGACTTCTCCGGTGTGGTCTCCATGGCGGACGCCATCGGCGGCGTTCCCGTCTGCGTCAGCGACAACGTCCGCTCCCGCAACAGCAAGGGAGAGGGCTCGGGCCTGGAGCTGAAGAAGGGCACGACCTACATCAAGGGCGAGAAGGCCCTCCAGTGGCTGCGCACCCGTTACGGCTTCGAGGACGGCACCGACCTCGCCCGCGCCCACGGCCAGCACATGTACATGAACTCGATGGTCCGCGAGCTCAAGAAGACCGAGCTCAGCGACCCGAACAAACTGCGCAAGCTCGCCGAGGCCGCCACCCGGGCGCTCGTCGTCGACGAAGAGCTGGACACCGTCAAGAAGCTGTACGACCTGGGCGAGGAGCTCAAGAAGGTCCCGGCGGCCGGGATCACCATGACCACCATGCCGTCGGTGCCGGAGGGCAGCAGGGTCCTTCCCAAGCCGGACGAGGCCGAGCTGCTCTTCAAGATGGTCCGCGAGGACACCCCGCTGGACGGCAGGGCCTCGAAGAAGCAGAAGCCGAAGGTCTCCGAGGACCCGGCCGCGCCCGACGCGGAGATCGGCGTGATGGTGCGGAACGGCACCTACACGGCCGCTCTCGGAGCGGCGGCGGGGCGCGTCACCGAAGTCGTCGACGTCCTCACGGAGAAGGGGTTCACGCAGGCGAGGGCCGACGCCCAGCGCACCCCGCAGGAGCGGACGACGGTGTACTTCCCGAGCGTCGACCTGGAGGGTGACGCCCAGGCGGTCGCCAAGTCGCTGGGGCTGCCGGTGAGTTCGGTGAAGAGGTCCACCGATGTCTCGGGGGTCACGCTCGTCGTGGGCGCGGACTGGCGTACCGGCAGTACGTACCCCGGGTCCGCGGCGGAGGACGACGGCAAGGACAAGGAAGAGACCCTCAAGTCCGCCCGCGCGCTGAGCGGCGACGACACCGGCGCCTGCATGAAGGTGCAGCCCGGCTTCGTCTGGTCCGACTGACCCGGCCGGCCACCACGCGCGAGAGCCGTACTGGACGACACCACCCGGGCCGGGCTCCGGGGTCCGGCGCTACGGCCTGCCGGGGACCGGCCGAGTGCCGCCGGCCCGCGGCCGGCGGCACTTTCGGCGCCGTCGTCAGACCGTCGTGGCCGTGACCGCGGGGCGGCGGCTCGCGATGACCTTCTTCGCGAGCGAGCGCGGGCTCGTCAGGAAGCCGTAGCCCCACGACATGTGCATGGTCGCCAGGGCGACGGGGATCTGTGCCCGGGCCTTCAGCGACAGGCCCTTGCCGGCCGGGACCGAGCCCGCCACGATCGCGGCCAGGTAACCGGCCGGGACGACGAAGCCCCACGGCGTGAGGGCGGCGCCGACGACGGTGCCCGCGGCGATCGCGCAGACGGCGGCCGGCGGCGCGAGGTAGCGCAGGTTGATCGAACCGGCGTGGTAGCGGGCGACGACGTGGCGCCAGCGGCCGTAGTCCTTGTACTGCTTGGCGAGGGCCTTGACGGAGGGGCGGGGGCGGTACTGGACCCTCAGCTCGGGCGAGAACCAGATCAGGCCGCCCGCCTCGCGGATGCGGAAGTTCAGCTCCCAGTCCTGGGCGCGGATGAACTCCTCGTTGTAGCCGCCCTGCTGTTCGAGGGCCTCGCGCCGGAAGACGCCCAGGTACACGGTCTCGGCGGGCGCGGCCTCGCCGCCCGTGTGGAACGCCGCGTTGCCGACGCCGATCTTCGAGGTCATCGCGGCCGCGACCGCGTCCTCCCAGGCGTTCTCGCCCTCGGCGTGCATGATGCCGCCGACGTTCTGCGCGCCGGTCTCCTCCAGGAGGCGGACGGCGGTCGCGATGTAGTTCGGCGAGAGCATGCCGTGGCCGTCGACCCGTACGACGACGGGGTGCCGGGATGCCTTGATGGCGGCGTTCAGCGCCGCGGGGGTACGGCCGGTGGGGTTCGGGACGGTGCGGACGCGGGGGTCCTCGCGCACCAGCTCGGCGGCGATCTCCTCGGTGCGGTCCGAGGACGGGCCGATCGCGATCACCACCTCCATCTCGCCGTCGTACTCCTGCTCCAGGATGTGGCGGACCGAGTTGCGCAGATGCCGCTCCTCATTGAGGACCGGCATGATCACGGAGACTGCGGGTGTGGCGTTCATATCAGGGGTCACGTTACCGCGAACGGGGGACGCGGACGCGCGGCGGCCATGTCACTGCCCGGGACGTAGATCGTATGGGCTTACGTTGCTCACTTCTCCCCTCTCCCCCTCGCCTTCGCGGAGGTGTCCCACGTGCCCACGCCGCCCCCTCCACAGCCCCGCCCGCGGCAGGGCCGCGACCGGAGGCAGGACGAGCGTCCGCGGTGGCCGACGCGCCTGATCACCGCGATCTCGGTCCTGGTGCTGTGCGCCGGCGGCATCGGTCACGCCGTGGTGACCCGCATGGAGACCGGCATCGAGCGGGTCGATCCGTTCAAGGACATGAAGAACCGTCCCGTGGGGGGCCACGGCACGAACATCCTGCTCGTCGGCACCGACGGCCGCGACAGGATCACGTCCGGGGAGAAGCGGAAGTACCGGCTGGGCGGCGCGCCCTGCCACTGCACCGACACGATCATGGTGGTGCACATCTCCGCGGACAGGAAGCGCGCGAGCATCGTGAGCCTGCCGCGCGACAGCTACGCGGAGGTGCCCGGGCACACCGACCGGTCCACGGGCGAGCACCACGAGGCCCACCCCGTGAAGATCAACGCGGCGTACGCGGAGGGCGGCCCGCACCTGACGGTGCGGACCGTGGAGCACATGACGAAGGTGAAGATCGACCACTACCTGGAGCTCGACTTCACCAGCTTCATGAAGACGGTGGACGTGCTCGGCGGGGTGGAGATCTGCACGGCCCGCCCGCTCAGGGACCGCTACACCGGCCTCGACCTGCCCGCCGGCCCCCACCGGCTGAACGGCGGCCAGGCACTCCAGTACGTCCGCTCCCGGCACATCGACGGGGCGTCCGACTTCGGCCGCATGCAGCGCCAGCAGCGCTTCCTCGCCGCTCTGATCGCCAGGGCCACCGAGAGCCGCGTCCTGCTGAACCCGGTGAAGTTCCGGGAGGTGACGTCCGCGCTGCTCTCCTCCGTCCGCGCGGACAAGGGTTTCGGTACGGAGGAGATGCTCGCCCTGGGGCAGGCGATGCGCGGCTTCACACCCGCGTCGTCGGAGTTCACGTCCGTACCGGTCGCGGGCATCAACCCGCCCGTCAGGGGCATCGGCTCGACGGTGAAGTGGGACGAGGCGAAGGCGAAGAAGCTCTTCCAGGCGCTGCGCGACGACAAGCCGCTCGCTTCGCGCCTCCCGGAGAAGGAGGGGGCGTCGCTCGTCGACGTACCGCCGCGGCAGATCGCCGTGCAGGTCTACAACGGGACGTCGGTCCGGGGCCTGGGCAGGCGCGTGGACGACGCGCTGCGCTCCGCCGGGTTCAGGACCACCCGTACGCCCAGCGACGCCGAGCTGGACGACGTACGGCGCACGATCGTCATGTACGACCCGCGCTGGGACCGCTCGGCGAAGTCGCTCCAGGCCGCGCTGCCCGGGTGCGAACTGCGGGCGGTGGACGGGCAGGGCGGGCTGCTGAAGGTGATGGCGGGCACGGACTTCAAGAAGGTGCGGCCGGTACGGGCGGACGATCCGTATCAGGGCAAGCCGGCCGCGGTCACCGGCGACCAGGTGCTCTGCCCGTGACCGGCCGCGCCGGTCCTCGCACCGGTCCTCCCCGTCGGTCCTCCGTGCCGGTCCTCCGCGTCAGCCCTCCGCGTCAGCCCTCCGCGTCCAGGCCCTCGGCGGCGCGCCTGTCCCGCAGCTCCTTGATCGCGCGGCGCCGCGCGAGGCGGTGCGTGCGCCGGATCTGGGCCTCCTGGTAGCGGCGCCGGTCGCGCTCCGTCTCGGGGACGACCGGCGGCACGCGGCGGGGCTTGCCGTCCGCGTCGACGGCGGCGAACACGAGGTAGGCGCTGCCGACCTGCGTGGCCGGGGTCGACTCGTTCCAGCGCTCGGCCAGGACCCGTACGCCGACCTCCATCGAGGACCGGCCCGTCCAGTTGACCTGGGCTTTCACATGGACCAGGTCCCCTACGCGCACCGGCTCCAGGAAGACCATCTCGTCCATGGACGCGGTGACGGCAGGCCCGCCGGAGTGCCGGCCGGCGACAGCGCCCGCCGCGTCGTCCACCAGCTTCATGATCACGCCGCCGTGCACCGTACCGAGGAGGTTGGTGTCGCTGCCGGTCATGATGTGGCTGAGCGTGGTGCGGGACGCGGAGGTGGGCTTGCCCGGAATATCGCCCGGCTGAAGTGTTCCGGTCGGAATGTGGGCCTGATCTGTCATGCCCTCCACCTTATGCGGGGGCTTGCGCGGGGGCGCATTGCATCAGGACTGCAACAGCCCTGACCCGATTTCCCACCCGCCCTGTAAGCGGCCCACCCCTTGCCTGCACACTGTTCCGCATGAGCGACTGGCCCGACGGATGGACCAACGACCGCGGCGACCGGCACGGACGCGGCAGCGGCAGCGCGCAGCCCGAGGGCGCGCGCGTGATGCGGCATGTGCAGCGCGGCCAGGTCCCGCCGCAGCCCGCCGCCCCCGTGCCCCCCGCGCCTCCGGCCCACGGTCCGGTGCCGGCGCAGCCGCAGGGGTACGACGACGGTTACGGCCGGGGCGGCCACGGCCAGGGGCACGGCGACGACGGCTACAACACGGGCCAGGTCTACGGCGGCGGACGCGTGTCTTCCGGCGGCCGGGGCCCCCGTCCGCCGCGCGGCGGCCCGGCCCCCGACTGGGGGCGCCGGATCAAGCTCGGGTCGCTGACGCTGGTCGTCGTGCTCCTCGCCGTCTCCATCGGTACGTACTTCTGGGCGGACTCCAAGCTCAAGCGCGAGGTCGACCTGGCGAAGGTCATCGACCGGCCCGAGGAGGGCGACGGCACCAATTACCTGATCGTGGGCTCGGACAGCCGCGAGGGCATGAGCGCCGACGACAAGAAGAAGCTGCACACCGGGTCGGCCGAGGGCAAGCGGACCGACTCGATGATGATCCTGCACGACGGCTCCAACGGCCCGACGCTCATCTCCCTGCCGCGCGACTCCGACGTGGAGATCCCGTCCTTCGTGGGCTCGGAGTCCGGCAAGAAGTTCCCGGCCCAGGGCCGGCGCGTGAAGCTGAACGCGGCGTACGCCGAGGACGGACCCGAGCTGCTGGTCCGTACCGTCGAGCACAACACCGGCCTGCGCATCGACCACTACGTCGAGATCGGCTTCGCCGGCTTCGCCAACATCGTGGACGCGATCGGCGGGGTGGAGATGGACATCCCGAAGGCGTTCAAGGACAAGAAGTCGGGCGCCGACTTCCAGGCCGGCAAGCAGACCCTCGACGGCGAGCAGTCGCTGGCCTTCGTCCGCACGCGGTACGCCTTCGCGGGCAGCGACCTGGACCGTACGAAGAACCAGCAGAAGTTCCTGGCGGCGCTGGCGAGCCAGACGGCGACGCCCGGCACGGTCCTCAACCCGTTCAAGCTCTACCCGACGATGGGCGCCGGCCTGGACACGCTCATCGTCGACAAGGACATGAGCCTGTGGTCCCTGGGCCAGATGTTCTTCGCGATGAAGGGCGTCACGGGCGGCGACGGCACGTCGATGAACATGCCGATCTCGGGCAGCAACGGCAGCAACCTGGTCTGGGACAAGGCGAAGGTCGCGCAGCTCGTGGAGCAGCTGAAGAACGACGAGAAGGTCACCGTCACCGGCAACTGACCGGTCACGCGGAAGGGGCCCGGACGGATCACCGTCCGGGCCCCTTCGCCGTGCGTGGCGTTCGCCGTGCGTTACGGCAGGTTGCGGGCCATGACGATCCGCTGGACCTGGTTCGTGCCCTCGTAGATCTGGGTGATCTTGGCGTCGCGCATCATGCGCTCGACCGGGTAGTCGCGGGTGTAGCCGTAGCCGCCGAGGAGCTGGACGGCGTCCGTGGTGGCCTCCATGGCGACGTCGGAGGCGAAGCACTTCGCCGCCGCGCCGAGGTAGGTGAGGTCGGCGTCGCCGCGCTCGGAGGCGGCGGCGGCCTGGTAGGTGAGGGCCCGGGCGGCGGAGATCTTCATCGCCATGTCGGCGAGCATGAACTGCACACCCTGGAAGTCGCCGATCGGCTTGCCGAACTGCTTGCGCTCCTGGACGTAGCCCTTGGCGTAGTCGAGCGCGCCCTGGGCGATGCCGAGGGCCTGGGCCGCGATCGTGATGCGGGTGTGGTCCAGGGTCTTCATCGCCGTGGCGAATCCGGTGCCCTCCTCGCCGATCATGCGGTCGGCGGGGATGCGCACGTTGTCGAGGTAGACCTCGCGGGTCGGCGAGCCCTTGATGCCGAGCTTCTTCTCCGGGGCGCCGAAGGAGACGCCCTCGTCGGACTTCTCGACGACGAAGGCACTGATGCCCTTGGAGCGCTTCGCCGGGTCGGTGACGGCCATCACCGTGTAGTACTCGCTGACGCCGGCGTTGGTGATCCACCGCTTGACGCCGTTGAGGACCCAGTAGTCGCCGTCGCGGACCGCCCTGGTCTTCATGCCCGCCGCGTCGGAACCCGCGTCCGGCTCGGAGAGGCAGTACGAGAACATGCCCTCGCCCCTGGCGAGCGGCGCCATGTACTTCTTCTTCAGCTCTTCGCTGCCGGAGAGGATGACCGGGAGCGAGCCGAGCTTGTTGACCGCCGGGATCAGGGAGGAGGAGGCGCAGACGCGCGCGACCTCCTCGATGACGATGACGGTGGCCAGCGCGTCGGCGCCCGCGCCGCCGTAGGCCTCCGGGACGTGGATGGCCTGGAGGTCGTTGGCGACCAGGGCGTCCAGCGCCTCCTGCGGGAAGCGGGACTCCTCGTCGACCGCCGCGGCGTACGGCGCGATCTTCGCCTCGGCGAGCGAGCGGACCGCGTCACGGAGCATGTCGTGCTCTTCGGACGGGCGGTACAGGTCGAAATCAGGCGAGCCTGCCAAGGTCTCTCACTCCCCAAGGATGCTAACTACCGTTAAGTAACCCAATTTTAGTGGGCGCCCCGCCCCCAGGGATACGTGAGTTTGCCGACAGAGGCGTGACACGGGGAAAACGTCCCCGCCGACGGGCGCGACTATGCTCGGGCGGCGAATGTCTGCCCGTACCTTCCTGGAGCACTACATGGCCCTCAAGATCACCGTGATCGGCACCGGCTACCTCGGCGCCACCCACGCCGCGGCCATGGCTGAGCTGGGCTTCGAAGTCCTCGGCCTCGATGTCGTGCCCGAGAAGATCGAGATGCTGGCGGCCGGCCGGGTCCCCATGTACGAACCCGGACTCGAAGAGCTGCTGCGCAAGCACGTCGCGGGGATCGAGGGGTCGACCGGGCGGCTGCGCTTCACGACGTCGTGGGAGGAGGTCGGCGCGTTCGGCGACGTGCACTTCGTGTGCGTGAACACGCCGCAGAAGCGCGGCGAGTACGCGTGCGACATGAGTTACGTCGACTCCGCCTTCGCCTCGCTCGCGCCGCAGCTGACCCGGCCCGCCCTCGTCGTCGGCAAGTCCACGGTCCCGGTCGGCAGCGCCGCCCGGCTCGCGGCGCTGCTCGCCGAGCGGTCGCCCGTGGGGGCGGACGCGGAGCTCGCGTGGAACCCGGAGTTCCTGCGCGAGGGCTTCGCCGTGCAGGACACGCTGCACCCGGACCGGATCGTGGTGGGTGTGGAGAGCGAGCGCGCGGAGAAGCTGCTGCGCGAGGTGTACGGCGGGCCGATCGAGGAGGGGTCGCCGTTCGTGGTGACGGACTTCCCGACGGCCGAGCTGGTGAAGACGTCCGCGAACTCGTTCCTGGCGACGAAGATCTCGTTCATCAACGCCATGGCGGAGGTGTGCGAGGCCGCCGACGGCGACGTGGTGAAGCTGGCCGAGGCGATCGGGTACGACGAGCGGATCGGGAAGAAGTTCCTGCGGGCCGGGATCGGCTTCGGCGGCGGCTGCCTGCCGAAGGACATCCGGGCGTTCATGGCGCGCGCCGGTGAGCTGGGCGCCGACCAGGCCCTGACCTTCCTGCGCGAGGTCGACTCGATCAACATGCGGCGCCGTGGCCACATGGTCGAGCTGGCGCGCGAGGCGGTGGGCGGCAACGGCGGCTTCCTGGGGAAGCGGGTCGCGGTGCTGGGCGCGACGTTCAAGCCGGACTCGGACGACGTACGGGACTCGCCGGCGCTCAATGTCGCCGGACAGATCCACCTCCAGGGCGGCCAGGTCACGGTCTACGACCCGAAGGGCATGGAGAACGCGCAGCGCCTCTTCCCGACCCTCGGGTACGCCCCGACCGCGCTCGAAGCGGTGCGTGGCGCTGATGTGGTGCTGCACCTGACGGAGTGGCGCGAGTTCCGGGAGCTGGACCCGGTGGAGCTGGGCGAGGCGGCCTCGGCACGGCTGATCCTGGACGGACGCAACGCGCTGGATCCGGAGCTGTGGCGCGGAGCGGGCTGGACGTACCGGGCCATGGGGCGGCCGAAGGCGTAGCGGCGGCCGGTGTTCCGACGAGGGCGCCCTCCCGCGCGGGGGCGCCCTCCTACGTTTTCGCGCGGCCGGCGCGGTACCCGCGCGTCTTGGCCCGGCTGCCGCAGACCGCCGTCGAGCACCAGCGGCTCCGGCCCGCCGGACTGCGGTCGTAATACGCCCACCGGCAGTCCTGGGCCTCGCACGCCTTGAGGCGCGGCCAGGCCCCCTCGGCGGCCGCCGTCGCGCTGGCCGCTGTCACGGTGGCGGGAGGGGACGCGCCGGGGCGCTCCCCGCAGGGCGTCGAACGCAGCCACCCCGAAGCGGTCCCCGGTGCCCGAACGTTCGGCGCCCGAGGAGACGCCCCGGCACGGCACCGACCCCGAAGCCCCCGCCCCGCCCCGGCCTACCCGTCCAGCTCGCTCAGCGTCGCGTTCGACGGGGGAAGGTGCCGGAGCCCCGCGGCCACCGACTCCGCGTCGCGCAGGGCCCGTACCGCGTTGTGCCAGGTCAGCTTCGCCAGGTCGGCGTCCGACCACCCACGCCGCAGCAGCTCCGCGACCAGGTTCGGATAGCCGGCCACGTCCTCCAGGCCGGCCGGGGTGAAGGCCGTCCCGTCGTAGTCGCCGCCGATGCCGATGTGGTCCACACCCGCGACCTCGCGCATGTGGTCCAGGTGGTCGGCCACCGTGGCCACCGTCGCGACCGGTCGCGGGTTCGCCTCCTCGAAGGCCCGGTGGACCTTCATCGCGTCCGCCGTCGTGTCCAGGTGGTGCAGCCCGTGCGCCCGCATGTTCTCGTCCGCGCGCCGCGTCCACTCCACCGCCTCCGGCAGCACGAACTTCGGCACGAACGTCGCCATGGCCACGCCCCCGTTCGCCGGGAGCAGTTCCAGTACGTCGTCCGGAATGTTGCGCGGGTGGTCGCACACCGCCCGCGCCGACGAGTGCGAGAAGATCACCGGGGCCACCGAGGTGGCCAGCGCCGCCCGCATCGTCGTGGCCGCCACGTGGGACAGGTCCACCAGCATGCCGACGCGGTTCATCTCGCGGACCACCTCGTGGCCGAACGGCGAGAGCCCTCCGACCCCCGGCTCGTCCGTGGCCGAGTCCGCCCACGCGATGTTGTCGTTGTGCGTCAGGGTCATGTACCGGACGCCCAGCGTGTGCAGCGCCCGCAGCGTGGCCAGGGAGTTGTTGATCGAGTGCCCGCCCTCGGCGCCCATCAACGACGCGATCCGCCCGGCGCCCCGCGCCGCCTCCATCTCGTCCGCCGTCGTCGCCCGCGCAAGGTCGCCCGGGTAGCGCGCCAGCAGCTGACCGACGACGTCGATCTGCTCCAGCGTCGCGCTGACCGCCGCGTCCCCCGCCAGGTCGGACCGCACGTACACGGACCAGAACTGCGCGCCCACGCCCCCCGCCCGCAGGCGGGGGATGTCGGTGTGGAGGCAGGCCGACTGGTCGGCGGCGATGTCGCGCCGGTCCAGGTCGTACCGGACCTGCTCGCGCAGCGCCCACGGCAGGTCGTTGTGACCGTCGGCCACCGGGTGCGCGGCGAGCAGCTCGCGCGCCCGGTCGGTCAGCCGGCCGTGCTCCACGGGCGTCACTTGCCGAAGCCGAACGAGTCCGCGCCCATCGCCTTCGCGCGCAGCCGCTTGCCCTTCTCCGTCGCCTGGTCGTTGAGCTCCTGCTGGAACTCCCGCATGCGGCCGAGGAGTTCGGGATCGTGCGCCGCGAGCATGCGCGTCGCCAGCAGCCCCGCGTTGCGCGCCCCCGCCACCGACACCGTGGCCACCGGCACGCCGGCCGGCATCTGCACGATGGACAGGAGCGAGTCCATCCCGTCGAGGTACTTGAGCGGGACCGGTACGCCGATGACCGGCAGCGGCGTGACCGAGGCCAGCATGCCCGGCAGGTGCGCCGCGCCGCCCGCGCCCGCGATGATCACCTTGAGGCCGCGGCCGTCCGCCTCCTCGCCGTACGCGATCATCTCGCGCGGCATCCGGTGCGCCGAGACGACGTCGACCTCGTACGGAATCGAGAACTCGTCCAGGACCTTGGCCGCCGCCTCCATGACGGGCCAGTCGGAGTCCGACCCCATCACGATGCCGACTACGGGAGCGGAAGCAGCAGGAGTCGTCATTCGGTGATCGTTCCTCGCAGGTAGCCGGCGGCGTGACGGGCGCGCTCCAGCGCGTCGTCGAGGTCGTCGCCGTAGGTGTTGACGTGGCCGACCTTGCGGCCGGGCTTCACGTCCTTTCCGTACATGTGGATCTTGAGCTGCGGGTCGCGCGCCATGCAGTGCAGGTACGCCTGGTACATGTCCGGGTAGTCGCCGCCGAGGACGTTCGCCATGACCGTCCACTTCGCGCGCGGGCGCGGATCGCCGAGCGGCAGGTCCAGGACGGCCCTGACGTGGTTCGCGAACTGCGACGTCATCGCGCCGTCCTGCGTCCAGTGGCCCGAGTTGTGCGGGCGCATCGCCAGCTCGTTGACGAGGATGCGGCCGTCCGTCGTCTCGAAGAGCTCGACGGCGAGGTGGCCGACGACGCCGAGTTCCTTCGCGATGCGCAGCGCCAGGGTCTGCGCCTGCCCGCCGAGCTCCTCGGAGAGGCCGGGCGCCGGGGCGATCACGGTGTCGCAGACGCCGTCGACCTGCCGCGACTCGACGACCGGGTAGGCGACGGCCTGGCCGTGCGGGGAGCGGACGATGTTCGCCGCCAGTTCCCGTACGAAGTCGACCTTCTCCTCGGCGAGGACGGGGACGCCGGCCCTGAAGGGCTCCTCGGCGTCCTCCTCGCCGCGTACGAACCAGACGCCCTTGCCGTCGTATCCGCCGCGAACGGTCTTCAGGATCACCGGGAAGCCGCCGGTCTCGGCGGCGAACGCCGCCGCGTCCGCCGGGTCGCTCACGATGCGGTGGCGCGGGCAGGGCGCTCCGATCTCCATGAGCTTCGCTCGCATCACGCCCTTGTCCTGGGCGTGCACCAGTGCGTCGGGTCCCGGCCGGACGGGGATGCCGTCCGCCTCCAGGGCCCGCAGGTGCTCGGTCGGGACGTGCTCGTGATCGAAGGTGATCACGTCGCAGCCGCGCGCGAAGTCACGCAGCGTGTCCAGATCGCGGTAGTCGCCGACGACGACGTCGCCGACGACCTGGGCCGCCGAGTCCTGGGGTGTGTCACTGAGGAGCTTGAATCTGATGCCGAGGGGGATACCGGCCTCGTGGGTCATACGGGCGAGCTGACCGCCACCGACCATGCCGACTACGGGGAACGTCACTCCTCCAGGGTATCCGCAGGCCCGCGGCCCCCTGTCCGCGCGCCCGCCGGCGCACCCCTCACCCGCCGTCACGGGACCGGCACGTCTTCGACGGCGCCCGCGAACATCCTGGAGGGCCGCTGGTTAGCATGGCTGGGTCGACGGCACCGACCGGCAGTCGACCACGGGGCGACACCGACCGAAACGGGGCTGAGCGATCACCATGAGTGGACGGGACGGCGGCCCTTTGCGAAGGCGCCTGGAGCGGTTCGGGCGCGAATTCGCGAAGTTCGGCGCGATCGGCGGTCTGGGGCTCCTCGTCGACCTCGGCGTCTTCAACCTCCTGCGCCACCTCACGGACGTTCCCGTCGTGCGGGCGAGCATCGCCGCCACGGTGGTCGCGATCGGCTTCAACTACCTGGGCTTCCGCTACTTCACGTACCGCGAGCGCGACAAGAACCGCAGGACCAGGGAGCTCACGCTCTTCCTGCTGTTCAGCGTGGCCGGCCTGGTGATCCAGAGCGGGGTGCTGTACACCGCGACGTACGGCTTCGGCTGGGACAGCCCGCTCCAGAGCAACGCCTTCAAGTTCCTCGGCATCGGCATCGCGACCGTCTTCCGCTTCTGGTCGTACCGCACCTGGGTCTTCCGGAAGCTGCCCGAGCGCGACGCCGTGGAGAGCGACGACATAGAGCCCGGCGCCGTGGAGACCGGCGCCGTGAAGGCCGCGGAGTCGGATCCGCTTCTGGACGCCCCCGCCCCGCGGGTCCCCGCCGACCGCGTCGTCTGACCGCCGGCCGCGTCACCTGACCGTCGGCCGCGTCACCTGACCGTCGGCTCCGGCTCCTGCCTGGGGCGCGTCACCCTGCTCAGGAAGAGCGCGAACACCGGCGGCTGCTGCTGGAGCATCTCCAGACGGCCGCCGTCCGCCTCCGCCAGGTCACGTGCGACGGCCAGGCCGATTCCCGTCGAGTTGCGGCCGCTGATGGACCGCTCGAAGATCCGCGCGCCGAGGTCGGCGGGCACCCCCGGGCCCTCGTCGGTCACCTCGATGACGGCCTGGTTGCCGGTGACGCGGGTACGCAGGGCGACCGTACCGCCACCGTGCATCAGGGAATTCTCGATCAGCGCGGCCAGCACCTGGGCGACCGCGCCCGGCGTGCCGACGGCCTGCATGCCGTGCTTGCCCGAGTGCACGATGGCCCGGCCCGCGCTGCGGTAGGCCGGGCGCCACTCCTCGATCTGCTGCTTGACGACCTCGTCGAGGTCGAAGACGACGGCGGAGCCCGTGCGCGGGTCGCGGGAATTGGTGAGCAGCCGCTGCACGACGTCGGTGAGCCGCTCGACCTGCGTCAGCGCGATCGTCGCCTCCTCCTTCACCGTGTCCAGGTCCTCGGTGAGGGTGATCTCCTCCAGCCGCATGGAGAGCGCGGTCAGCGGCGTGCGGAGCTGGTGGGAGGCGTCGGCGGCGAGCCGGCGCTCGGCGGTCAGCATCCGGGCGATCCGCTCGGCGCTGGAGTCGAGCACGTCGGCGACCCGGTCGAGCTCGGGCACGCCGTACCGCTTGTGGCGGGGGCGCGGATCGCCGGAACCCAGGCGCTCGGCGGTCTCGGCGAGGTCGGTGAGCGGGGAGGCGAGCCGGTTGGCCTGGCGTACGGCGAGGAGGACCGCGGCGATCACGGCGAGCAGCGCCACCGCGCCGATGATCAGCAGCGTACGGCCGACCTCGTCGGTGACGGTGGAGCGGGACTCCTGGACGGTGACCTTCTCGCCGGTCCCGCTCCGCGCGACGCCCTCGATGACGCTGCCCTCGGGGCGCTCGCCGATCTCGATGGGGGCGCGGCCCGGGATGTCGATGCGGGCGTACCGCCGGGGGTCGATCTGCTCGCCCAGCACCCCCGGGTTGACGCTCTCCTCACCGAGGAGACGGCTCTCCACGACGCTGATCAGGCGCAGCGCCTCGGAGTCGACGCTCTCCTGGGCGCTGTTGCTGATGGTGCGGGTCTCCACGATGACCAGGGAGACGCCGAAGACTGCGATGACGACGAGCACCACGGCGAGCGTGGAGTTGATCAGGCGGCGGCGCATGGCTGTGTGTGTACGTCAGCTCTTCTCGAAGCGGAAGCCGACGCCCCGCACGGTGGCGATGTAGCGCGGGTTGGCGGCGTCGTCGCCGAGCTTCTTGCGGAGCCACGAGATGTGCATGTCGAGGGTCTTGGTCGACGACCACCAGGTGGTGTCCCAGACCTCGCGCATCAGCTGGTCGCGGGTGACGACCCGGCCGGCGTCCCGGACGAGGACCCGCAGCAGGTCGAACTCCTTGGCGGTGAGCTGGAGTTCCTCCTCGCCCATCCAGGCGCGGTGCGACTCGACGTCGATCCGCACGCCGTGGGTGGCGGGCGCGGGGGCGTGGTCGCCGGCGCCGCGCCGCAGGAGGGCCCGTACGCGGGCGAGGAGCTCGGCGAGACGGAACGGCTTGGTGACGTAGTCGTCGGCGCCGGCGTCGAGGCCAACGACGGTGTCCACCTCGTCGGCGCGGGCGGTCAGCACCAGGATCGGGATGGTGTGGCCCTCGGCGCGCAGCCGGCGGGCGACCTCCAGGCCGTCCATGCCGGGCAGCCCCAGGTCGAGCACGACCAGGTCGACGCCGCCCTGGAGGCCGGCGTCGAGCGCGGACGGACCGTCCTCGCGCACCTCGACCTCGTAACCCTCCCGACGCAGGGCGCGGGCCAGTGGCTCCGAGATGGAGGCGTCGTCCTCGGCGAGCAGTACACGGGTCATGGAGTGATGGTAGTCCGCGAGAGGTACGGGGTGTGGTCGGTCACCGAGTGATCGTTCCGGCCTGCGGCCCTGGGATGCGATCCTGGTATCGACCTTCGAATCAGGCCCCTTGGTTCCAAGGTCACCTGTGATCCATCTCTCAACCTCTTCCATATGGGGCACTGTCGTGACGTATGGTGGCGAGACTGCTTTATCACGACTCAGTGGCCTTTGGCCTGTCATACACGCCGAAGGTCTCTTTTTTCTGTGCGGGGTTGGCGCTGCCGGCCCGGCAGGGAACGACCTTTGGGCCGGGCCCCTCACGCGATGGCGCGCGGAGGGAGTTGATCCTGGCGCGGACTGCTCCGCGTCGGTGCCGGCCGCCCCCACCGGGCGCGTATCCGCTCACGAGGCGGACGCGTCCCGAGCAAGCAAGGATCACCATGGCGTCCAGCCTGACGAAGGACACCCCCGAGGCCGCCCCGGGCGGGAAGACCTTCCTCGGCCACCCCCTCGGCCTGCCCATCCTCTTCCTGACGGAGATGTGGGAGCGGTACAGCTTCTACGGCATGCGCGCGCTGCTCGTGCTCTATCTCTCGGCCACGGTGGCCGACGGCGGTCTGGGCTTCGACACGGCCACGGCCGTCGCGATCTACAGCGTGTACAACGCGATGGTCTACCTGCTCGCCCTTCCCGGCGGCTGGTTCGGCGACCGCGTCTGGGGCGCCCGCAAGACCGTGGCCGTGTCCGGCACGATCATCATGGTCGGGCACTTCCTGCTGGCCGTGCCGCTGGAGATCTCGTTCTTCGCCGGTCTGGTACTCATCGCGGCCGGCTCGGGCCTGCTCAAGGCCAACATCTCCACGATGGTCGGCCACCTGTACCCGGACAAGAACGACCCGCGTCGTGACGGTGGCTTCACCATCTTCTACATGGGCATCAACCTCGGTGCCTTCATCGCGCCGTTGACCATCGGCTACGTCGGCCAGCAGGTCAACTGGCACTACGGCTTCGCCATGGCCGGCGTCGGCATGGCCCTGGGCCTCGTCTGCTTCCTCCTGGGCTCCCGCACCCTGGCCAAGGAGAGCAACCTCGTCCCGGCCCCGCTCTCCGACGTCGAGCGGGCCGCCGTCATCAAGAAGGTGCTGATCTGGCTGGCCGTCGCGGCCGTCGCGTACGGCATCGTCGGCGGCAGCGGTTCCTTCACCATCGACTGGGTGCTGTGGCCGCTGACCATCCTGGGCCTGGTACTGCCCGCGTACTACATCTTCCGCGTCAAGCGCGACCCCGAGCTCGACGCCGTCGAGAAGTCCCGCATGTCGGCGTACGTCTGGTTCTTCGTCGCCGCCGCCGTCTTCTGGGGCATCTACGACCAGACCGGTTCCACGCTGAGCCTGTTCGCCGAGAGGAACACCGCCACCGACCTGTTCGGCTTCGACTTCCCGGCCAGCTGGTTCCAGTCGCTCAACCCGCTGTACGTGATGGCTCTGGCCCCGGTCTTCGCCTGGGTCTGGGTGGCGCTCAACCGCCGCTCCAAGGAGCCGAGCACGCTGGTGAAGTTCGCCTTCGGCCTGGTGCTCGTCGGCCTCTCCTTCGGCGTGATGATGCTGGCGCAGACCGCGGCCGCGGGCGGCGCGATGGTCACCCCGCTGTGGCTGGCCGCCGTGTACCTCCTCCAGACGGTCGGCGAGCTGACCCTCTCTCCGGTCGGCCTGTCGCTCACGACGAAGCTGGCCCCCGCGAAGTACGCGAGCCAGATGATGGGTGTCTGGTTCCTGGCCGTGACGGCCGGTGACTCGGTCATCGCGCTGCTCCAGCTGCTGGGCGCGCCGACGGACACCGAGTTCTGGTTCGCCAGCCAGGGCGCGCTCGCCGTCCTCGCCGGCGTCGCCATCTTCATGTACCGCAAGAAGGTCCAGCCGCTCATGGGCGGCGTGCACTGACACGCTGAAGAAGGAAGGGCCGCCGCACCGATCCGGTGCGGCGGCCCTTCTCGTTCACGACGTGCGCGAGGCGTTGTCCGGCCGCGCGTCCGGCGGGACACCCCGCCGGGGCAAGAAGGCGGGACACCCCGCTTCCGGGCAAGAAGAAAGTGCACGCCGGGCCGACGTGCACCAGAAGAACCGTGAACCGCCGGTACGGCGGGCTACGCAGGAGCGGCGAGTTCCGCCCAGACCGTCTTGCCGGGGGAGTCCTGGGTCCGCTCGACCCCCCAGTCGAGACACAGCCGCTGCACGATGAACATGCCGTGGCCGCCGGGCCGTCCCGCCCGGTGCGGCGTACGCGGGGCCGGCTGGCCCGCGCCGCGGTCGACGACCTCCAGGCGCAGCACCTTGCCGTCGCACGCGACGCGCAGCTCTTCCGGCCCCTCGGCGTGCAGGCAGGCGTTGGTGACCAGTTCGGAGACGACCAGCAGGACGTCCTCGGCGGCGGCCCGCCGGTCGGCCGACGAAGCGGGGAGCCAGCCCCAGTCGTACAGCGCCTGGCGGGTGAAGTCGCGAGCCAGCGGCACGATGCCGCTGGCACTGCTCAGCGCCAGGGAACGCGCCTGGTCGGCGGCGGACACGGCAGAGGCCGAGCTGTGGCTCGCAGCCTCCGGGCCGAGATCGCCCGACCGAGGCTGCCGGGTGGTGCTCATCAGCGCTTCACCTCACCGATTCGCCAATTCATCAATTCATCACTGCAGGAACATGGGAGCTTTCGGAGCCCCCGGGGTCGTCAGGCTCAGAGACCTCCTGCCCGGCCGAACCGTGAGAACACCCACTTTTTCGGGACGGACGTGCGACACGGGCAACCAACCGGTCGGCAGAAGGCGCCGCAAGGGCCGGAATTCAGTCTTCCATTGCGGCTTCGAGCGACTCGTGGATCGTGAAGACGGCCTCGGCCCCGGTGATCTCGAAGACCCTGGCCACTACCGGCTGCATCCCGGCCAAGTGGACTCCTCCCCCGGCCGCTTCGGCCTTGAGGCGAGCACCGAGCAGCACGTTGAGCCCGGTGGAATCGCAGAAATCGAGCGACGAGCAGTCGATGACCAGGCGCGAACGCCCGGCTTCGACCGCGTTTTCCAGAGGCTCGCGGAGCAGCTCGGCGGTGTGGTGGTCCAGCTCACCCGCCGGCGTGACAATCTCGCTCCGGCCCTCGGTCCGAACTGCGACCCGGAGCCGACCCCGGTTCGCGCTGCCGACCGTCCCGCGCTCCATGCCCGTCTCGTCTCTCTTCGCAGTCGTGGCTGTCATTGACGTGCCAGAACCTTACGCCTTCTGTGCGCCGATCGGTACCCGAAGACCCGTGCAATACCCACTAATTCAGACATAAGGAACTTGCAACTGTCGGTCAAGAGCGGGTAGGGCTAGTAGGGACACAACCAACACGACCGGCTTTGGAGGCGCCGCACATCGCACGCAGACGTATCGGCATCGGCAGCCATATGCCGAGAACGATGGAGGACACCATGTCACCCCGGCTCGACGACCCGCGAACGCTCCCCCCACAGCAGACCGCGACGTCGACACCCCCACCCGAGCAGATCGAGACCGGATCCGAGGGCCTTGAAGGGCTCCCGGAGATCCCCCCCTACGACCAGGTGGGGCCGCTGGACGCCAGGGCACTGTCGAAGACGCTCTTCGGGCGTCTGGAAACCCTCGAAGAGGGAACGCACGAGTACGCGTACGTCCGCAACACACTCGTCGAACTCAACCTGGCCCTGGTCAAGTTCGCCGCTTCCCGGTTCCGCTCCCGCAGCGAACCGATGGAGGACATCATCCAGGTCGGCACCATCGGCCTGATCAAGGCGATCGACCGGTTCGAACTCAGCAGAGGCGTCGAGTTCCCGACCTTCGCGATGCCGACGATCGTCGGCGAGATCAAGCGGTTCTTCCGTGACACCTCCTGGTCGGTCCGCGTGCCGCGGCGCCTCCAGGAACTGCGGCTGGACCTCGCCAAGGCCGGTGACGAGCTCGCCCAGCAGCTCGACCGCTCCCCCACGGTGAGTGAACTCGCCGAGCGCCTCGGCCTCACCAACGAAGAGGTCGTCGAGGGCATGGCCGCGAGCAACGCGTACACCGCGAGCTCGCTGGACGCCCAGCCCGAGGAGGACGACTCCGAGGGCGCGCTGGCCGACCGCATCGGTTACGAGGACCACGGGCTCGAAGGCATCGAGTACATCGAATCCCTGAAGCCGCTGATCGCCGGGCTCCCCTCGCGGGACCGGAAGATCCTCTCGCTGCGCTTCGTCGCCAACATGACGCAGTCCGAGATCGGCGACGAGCTCGGCATCTCGCAGATGCACGTGTCACGCCTGCTGTCGCGCACGCTGACCAAGCTGCGCAAGGGCCTGACGCTGGAGGAGTGACGCCTCGGCGTACACGTGAACGAGCACGTGAAGGAGTGAGGGCCTGCCCCAGGCGCTATCCGGGGCAGGCCCTCCTCCTTCTTCTTCGTTCTGACGCCTACCCGGCGTGCCCGGTCGTACGCCTGCCCTTGTGCCAGACCTCGGAGACGAGCGGCACTCCGGGGCGGTAGGCGAGGTGGACGTGGGACGGGGCGTCCAGCAGGGCGAGGTCCGCGCGGGCGCCGGGGGTGACGCGGCCGACGTCCGTGCGGCGCAGGGCCGCCGCGCCGCCCGCCGTGGCCGACCAGAGCGCCTCGTCCGGGGTCATGCCCATGTCCCGTACCGCCAGGGCGATGCAGAACGGCATCGAGCTGGTGAAGGACGAACCCGGGTTGCAGTCCGTGGACAGCGCGACGGTCGCGCCCGCGTCGATGAGCCGGCGGGCGTCGGGCCAGGCGGCCCGGGTGGAGAACTCGGCGCCGGGCAGCAGCGTGGCGACCGTACGGCTGTTCGCGAGGGCGTCCACGTCGGCGTCGGTGAGGTGCGTGCAGTGGTCGGCGCTCGCCGCGTCGAGTTCGGCGGCGAGCTGGACGCCGGGGCCGTAACTGAGCTGGTTGGCGTGGATGCGGGGGTGCAGGCCCTTCGCCCGGCCGGCGGTGAGGATCGCGCGGGCCTGGTCGCCGTCGAAGGCCCCCTTCTCGCAGAAGACGTCGATCCAGCGGGCGTGGGGGGCGCACGCGTCGAGCATCTCGCCGGTGACGAGTTCCACGTACGCCGCCGGGTCGTCGGCGTAGTCCGGGGAGACGATGTGGGCGCCGAGGTAGGTGACCTCGTCGGTCTGGGCGGACGCGATGCGCAGGGCGCGGGCCTCGTCGTGGGTCGTCAGGCCGTAACCGGACTTGGTCTCGAAGGTGGTCGTGCCCTGGCGCAGCGCCTCGCGGAGGTGGTGGGTGAGGTTCGCTTCGAGCGCCTCGTCGGACGCGGCGCGGGTGGCGGCGACGGTGGTGCGGATGCCGCCGGCGGAGTAGGCGCGGCCCGACATGCGGGCGTTGAACTCCTCGGTGCGGTCGCCGGCGAAGACGAGGTGGGAGTGCGAGTCGACGAAACCGGGGATCGCGGCGCGGCCCCGCGCGTCGTAGGAGGTGTCGGCGGCGGGTGCGGCGGCGGCTTCGCCCACCCAGGCGACGCGGTCGCCCTCCATGACGACCGCGGCGTTCCGGATCAGGCCGAGGGGGCCTGTGCCGGCGCCTTGGGCGGGGTCGTTGGTGACGAGGCTGCCGATGTTGGTGACGAGGGTGGTGCTCACGAGGTCCTCTCGGGGTGCGGGGGCGGGGCGGCGTGTCCGGGGGCCGGGCCGGCCGCTGCCCGGGGCTTCCCCCTGCCCGCCCCCGGTCACCCCTATTGCTGGTAGACGGCTGTGATCGCCTTGGCCATCGCCCCGGGAACGTCCGGGACCAGGGTGTGGACGCCGTCGCGGACGATGTGGCGGCCCGCCACGACCGTGTGGCGTACGTCGCAGGCCGAGGCCGCGAACACCGCCGTCTCGGCCCCCAGGCGCGGCAGGGGGCCCGCCGTTCTGACCGAGTCGAGGGCGATGGTCGTGAGGTCGGCCAGGGCGCCCGGCTCGATCGTGCCCGCGTCCGGCCAGCCCAGCGCCGCGTGGCCGTCCACCGACGCGGCCCGGAGCAGGGCCGCCGCCGTCCAGTGGCCGCGGGTGCGGGAGCTGAGGCGTTCGTTCAGCTCCATCGCGCGGGCCTCCTCCAGGAGGTCGATCACCGCGTGGCTGTCGCTGCCGAGGGAGAGGGGCGAGCCCGCCCGCTGGAGGCGGACCGCCGGGCCGATGCCGTCGGCCAGGTCGCGTTCCGTCGTGGGGCACATGCACGTGCCCGTGGAGGTCCCTCCGATGAGGGCGATGTCCTCGTTCGCCAGGTGCGTGTTGTGGACGCCCGTGGTGCGGGGACCGAGGACCCCGTGGTCCGCCAGCAGCCGGGTCGGGGTGCAGCCGTGCGCGGCCAGGCACGCGTCGTTCTCGGCGGTCTGCTCCGAGAGGTGGACGTGGAGCGGGGCCTCGCGGGCCTGCGCCCAGGCCGCCACCGTCGCCAGCTGGCCGGCGGGGACCGCGCGCACCGAGTGGATGGCCGCGCCGATCCGCGCGTGGTCGCGGTCCTTGAGCAGCGACGCGCGCTCCGCCCAGGCGTCGGCCGTGCCGTCGGAGAAACGCCGCTGGGGGCGGTTGGGCGGCGTACCGAAGCCCGACGCCAGGTACGCCGTGTCGAGGAGGGTGATGCGGATGCCGGCCTCGGCGGCGGCCGCGATCAGGGCCTCGCCCATGGCGTTGGGGTCGGCGTACGGGGTGCCGCCCGGCGCGTGGTGGAGGTAGTGGAACTCGCCCACCGCGCTGACCCCGGCCAGCGCCATCTCGGCGTACACGGCCCGGGCGAGGTCGAAGTACGTCTGCGGGGTGAGGCGGGAGGCGACGCCGTACATCACCTCACGCCACGTCCAGAACGTGCCCGAGCCCACCTGCACCGTGGACCGCAGCGCCCGGTGGAAGGCGTGCGAGTGGGCGTTGGCGAGGCCGGGGAGGGTCAGGCCCCGCAGGACCACGGCGCCGGGCGGCGGGGCCGGGACGTCCTTGCGGACCGCCGTGATCCGGCCGTTCGTCACGTCCAGGGCCACGCCCGGCTCGACGAAGGCGTCGAGCCAGGCGTGCTCCAGCCAGTAGGTCACGTGCACGCGAGCCCCTCCAGTACGTCGGCGAGTGCGATGACCCCCGCGACGCAGTCGTCCTCGGCGGCGTACTCGGCCGGGGAGTGCGAGATGCCCGTGGGGTTCCGTACGAACAGCATGGCGGTCGGGACCGAAGCGGACAAAATACCCGCGTCGTGTCCCGCGCCCGTGCCGAGGACGGGGATGTCGCCCCCGAGGAGTTTCGCGAGCTCGTCGCGCAGGGCGTGCTCGAACTCCACCACCGGGGTGAACGACTCCTGCGTGATGCGCAGGTCGATGCCGGAACGGGTGGCGTTCTCGCGGGCCGCCTGCTCGATGCCGGCGATGACCCGGTCGAGGGTTTCCTGGTCAGCGGCGCGCGAGTCGAGCCAGCCGCGGACCAGCGACGGGATCGCGTTGACGCCGTTCGGCTCGACGGTGATCTTCGCGAAGGTGGCGAGGGCCCCGGCGAGCCGCGCCTCGCGGCGGGCGGCGACGACCGTCTCGGCGTACGTCAGCATCGGATCGCGGCGGTCCTCCAGGCGGGTGGTGCCCGCGTGGTTGGCCTCGCCGTGGAAGTCGAACCGCCAGCGGCCGTGCGGCCAGATGGCGGACGCGATGCCGACGGGGTCGCCCGTGACGTCCAGCGCCCGGCCCTGTTCCACGTGCAGCTCGACGAACGCGCCGATACGGGCGAGGCGTTCGGGGTCCGGGCCGATGGCGGACGGGTCGTAACCCGCCGCCTCCATGGCCCGGGGAAGGCTGACGCCGTCCCCGTCCCGGAGTTCGTGAGCCTTGGCGACCGTGAGCTGACCGGCCGCCAGGCGGGAGCCCACGCAGGCCAGGCCGAAGCGGGCGCCCTCCTCGTCACCGAAGTTGGTGACGGCCAGCGGCTTGGTGAACTCCACTCCTCTGCGGCGGAGTTCGTCGAGCGCGGCGAAGGAGGACACGACGCCGAGCGGGCCGTCGAACGCGCCGCCGTCCGGGACCGAGTCGAGGTGCGAGCCGGTGACGACCGCGTCCCCGGCGAGGGGATCGCCCTGCCAGGCCCACTGGTTGCCGTTGCGGTCCACCTCGTAGGTCAGGCCGCGGGACTCGGCCTGGGCCCTGAACCAGGCGCGGCAGTCGGCGTCGGCCGCCGTCCAGGCGTAGCGGCGGTAGCCGCCGGAGGCCGCGTCGCGGCCGATCGGCAGCAGGTCCGCCCACATCTCGTGGAACGACGCGGCGGTGGTGGCGGCGGGGTGCGGCGAGCCGTCGGCGGGTGCCACGGAGGTCACTCGCCCTCCCGCATCGGGACGCGTACGCCCTGCTCGTCCGCCGTCTTCTCCGCGATGTCGTAGCCCGCGTCCACGTGGCGGATGACGCCCATGCCCGGGTCGTTCGTCAGTACGCGGCGGATCTTCTCACCCGCGAGCTTCGTGCCGTCCGCCACCGAGACCTGGCCCGCGTGGATCGAGCGGCCCATGCCGACGCCGCCGCCGTGGTGGATGGAGACCCAGGAGGCGCCGGAGGCGACGTTGACCATGGCGTTGAGCAGCGGCCAGTCGGCGATCGCGTCGGAGCCGTCGAGCATGGCCTCGGTCTCGCGGTACGGCGAGGCGACGGAACCGCAGTCGAGGTGGTCGCGGCCGATCGCGAGGGGGGCGGCGAGGGTGCCGTCGGCGACCATGTCGTTGAACAGGGCGCCCGCCTTGTCGCGCTCGCCCTGGCCCAGCCAGCAGATGCGGGCCGGCAGGCCCTGGAAGTGGACGCGCTCGCCGGCCATCTTGATCCAGCGGTGCAGGGACGCGTTTTGAACCGAATCGGCCTCGGGGAAGAGCTTCAGCAGCTCGCGGTCCGTCTTGTGGATGTCGGACGCCTCGCCGGACAGGGCCGCCCAGCGGAAGGGGCCCCTGCCCTCGCAGAAGAGCGGGCGGATGTACGCCGGTACGAAGCCGGGGAAGTCGAAGGCGCGGGAGTAGCCGGCCAGCTGGGCCTCGCCGCGGATCGAGTTGCCGTAGTCGAAGACCTCGGCGCCGGCGTCCATGAAGCCGACCATCGCCTCGACGTGCCGGGCCATGGACTCGCGGGCGCGCAGCGTGAAGTCGGCGGGCTTCTCGGCGGCGTACGACGCCATGTCGTCGAAGCCGACGCCGACGGGGAGGTACGCGAGCGGGTCGTGGGCGCTCGTCTGGTCGGTCACGATGTCGATCGGGGCGCCCTCGGCGAGCATGCGCGGCAGCAGCTCCGCCGCGTTGCCGAGGAGGCCGATGGACAGCGGCCTGCGGGCGTCGCGGGCCTCGACGGCGAGCTGGAGGGCGTGCTCCAGGCTGTCGGCCCTCACGTCGAGGTAGCGGTGCTCGATGCGGCGCTCGATGGCGCGCGGGTCGACGTCGATGCAGATCGCGACGCCGTCGTTCATGGTCACGGCGAGGGGCTGGGCGCCGCCCATGCCGCCGAGGCCGGCGGTGAGGGTGATGGTGCCGGCGAGGGTGCCGTTGAACTTCTTCGCGGCGACGGCGGCGAAGGTCTCGTACGTGCCCTGGAGGATGCCCTGGGTGCCGATGTAGATCCACGACCCGGCCGTCATCTGGCCGTACATGGTCAGGCCGAGCGCCTCCAGGCGGCGGAACTCCTCCCAGTTCGCCCAGTCGCCGACCAGGTTGGAGTTGGCGATGAGCACGCGCGGCGCCCACTCGTGGGTCTGCATGACACCGACCGGGCGCCCGGACTGGACGAGCATCGTCTCGTCCTGCTTGAGGGTCTTCAGGGTGCGCACCATGGCGTCGAACGAGCGCCAGTCCCGCGCCGCCTTGCCCGTGCCGCCGTAGACGACGAGCTTGTCGGGGTGCTCGGCGACCTCGGGGTCGAGGTTGTTCTGGAGCATGCGCAGGGCGGCTTCCTGCTGCCATCCCAGGGCGCTCAGCTCCGTACCGCGCGGTGCCCGTACGGGGCGGGGTCCTGACATGGGGTGCCTCCTCGCGAGTGACTGCATTGCCATCTATTCACATCCTGGCTGGATGAATAGAGCTAGTCAATACGTCCGGCCGCCTGCGCGCGGCCGAAGCGGGTGGTTGGCTGGAACACATGCCTTCGGACATGAGTGCGCCCGAGCGGCGCGAGCGGGCCGTACGCGCCGCCGTCGAGCAGGGGGTCGTCGGCCCCGGCGCCCCGCTCGCCGGCCTCCTCGACATCACCGGCATCCGGGCCTCGGCCGCCGCCCTGCGCGCCGCGTTCGACGAGGTCACCCCGCCCGGCACCCCGGTCCTGCACGCCTTCGCCGTCAAGGCGACACCGCTGGTCCCCGTCCTGCGGCTGCTGTACGAGCACGGGGGCGTCGGCGCCGAAGTCGCGAGCCCCGGCGAGCTGGCCCTGGCCCGCGCCGCCGGTGTGCGCCCGGCGCACACCGTCCTCGACTCCCCCGCCAAAACCACCGGCGAGCTGCGCGAGGCCCTCGCCCTGGGCGTCGCGGTCAACGCCGACAACTTCCAGGAGCTCGCGCGCATCGACGCGCTGGTGGGGTCGGCGGCCCCCGCCTCCCCCGTCGGCCTGCGCGTCAACCCGCAGATCGGCGGCGGCTCCATCGGCGCGCTCTCCACCGCCACCGCCACCTCGAAGTTCGGCGTGGCGCTGCGCGACCCGGGCGCCCGCGAACGGGTCGTACGCGCCTACCTCGACCGGCCGTGGCTGACCCGGCTGCACACGCACTCCGGTTCGCAGGGCCTGCCGCTGGAGCTGATGGTCCGGGGCGTGGCGGCGGCGTACGGACTCGCCGAGGAGATCAACGCGGCGGCGGGCCGCCGGCAGGTCGACACCGTCGACATCGGCGGCGGCCTCCCCGTCGACTTCACCTCCGACGCCGGGACCCCGTCGTACGCCGACTACGCCCGCCTCCTCAAGCAGCACGTCCCCGGCCTGCTCGACGGGCGCTACGGCCTGGTCACCGAGTTCGGCCGCTCCCTGCTCGCCAAGCACGGCACGGTCCTCACCCGCGTCGAGTACGCGAAGACCTCCGGCGGCCGGCCGATCGCCGTCACCCACGCGGGCGTCCAGATCGCGACGCGGACCGTGTACGCCCCCGAGTCCTGGCCGCTGCGCATCGCCGCGTACGACGCGAAGGGCCTTCCCAAGCCGGGCCCGCCCGTCGCCCAGGACGTGGCGGGCCCCGCGTGCTTCGCGGGCGACCTGCTCGCCGAGAACCGGCAGCTGCCGCTCCTGGAGCAGGGCGACTACGCGGCGGTGCTGGACACCGGTGCGTACTACATGGCCGCGCACTACGGCTACAACAGCCTTGCCAGGGCCGGGATCCACGGCTTCACCGCCACCGCCGGCGGGGTCCGCTTCAGCGTCGTACGGCCGCCGCAGACCTTCGACGAGATCGTCGCCGAGTCGGGCGGGGGGCACGCGGACGCGCTCCTGGATCCCTGAGGCGGATCCCTGAGGCGGATCCCCGAGGCGGATCCCCGAGGCGGATCCCCGAGGCGGATCCCCGAGGCTCCGGTCGCACCCGCCGCCCGGACGCCACGCACCCCCTGACGCGCATCACACAAGCCGCACCGGGCAGAACATCCCCAGTCCATCTCGGGGGAGGTTCCCTATGTCCGCATCCGATGCCACACCAGACACATCCGGCGCATCCGGCGCATCAGTCACACCGGTCGACGAGACACCGCTCAAGCGCGCGCTCGGGCCCAAGCTGCTGATCCTGTTCGTGATCGGCGACATCCTGGGCACCGGGATCTACGCCACCACGGGGAAGGTGGCGGGGAAGGTCGGCGGCGCGCTGTGGCTGCCGTTCGCGATCGGCTTCGTCGTCGCGCTCCTGACCGCGGCTTCGTACGTCGAACTCGTCGGCAAGTACCCGAAGGCCGCCGGCGCCGCGCTCTACGCCCAGAAGGCCTTCAAGGTCCCCTTCCTCACCTTCATCATCGCCTTCATGGTGATGTGCTCGGGCCTGTCGTCCGCGAGCGCGGCCGCCCGCGCCTTCAGCGGCGACTACCTGGCGGAGTTCACGGACGCCGTGCCGCCGACGCTCGTCGCGATCCTGTTCCTCGTCGCCCTCGCCGCGCTCAATCTGCGTGGTGTCTCGGAGTCGGTGAAGACGAACGTGGTGCTGACGCTCGTCGAGCTGACCGGTCTGGCGATCATCCTCGGGATCGGCGCGTACGCCGTGTTCACGGGCGGCGGCGAGCCCGCGCGGCTCGGCGAGTTCCAGGCGTCCGGCACCGGTTACGCCCTGCTGACCAGCGTGCTCGGCGCCACCGCGCTCGGTTTCTTCGCCTTCGTCGGCTTCGAGGACTCCGTCAACATGGCGGAGGAGACGAAGGACCCGCAGCGCACCTTCCCGAAGGCGATCTTCATCGGTGTCGCGGTCACCGGCACCCTCTACGTCCTGGTCGCCCTGGTCTCCTCGCTGCTCGTCGACTACACGACGCTGGAGAAATCGAGCGGGCCGCTGCTGGAGGTCGTGAAGGCGGGCGGGGTCGACTTCCCGCCCAAACTCTTCGCGCTGATCGCGCTGTTCGCCGTGACGAACTCCGCGCTGATCAACATCATGATGGCCTCGCGGCTCTGCTACGGAATGGCCAACGAACGCATCCTGCCGCGCGCCATGGGCCGCGTCCTGTCCCGGCGCCGCACGCCCGTCGTCGGCATCGTCTTCGTCTCGCTGCTGGCGATCGGCCTGGTGTCGACGGGCGAGATCGAGGGGCTCGGCGACACCACGGCGTTCCTCCTGCTGTGCGTCTTCGCCGTGGTCAATGTCGCCGTGCTGGTCCTGCGCAAGGACCGGGTGGCGCACCGGCACTTCCGGACGCCGACGGTCCTGCCGGTGCTCGGCGCGATCACCGCGATCGTCCTCGCCAGTCCGCTGGCCGACCGGCCGGCGGGCGTCTACATCCGCGCAGGCGTCCTTCTTTTGATCGGAATCGGTCTCTGGGCGATCAATAAAGCAGTAATGAAGACACGAGGCGAAAGCTAGCTGGCATGTGCGCATGGAAAATGCCGGAACCACGCGCCGGCGCACCTCCCTTTACGTAACCTCCTCATCACTGCCACAGAACGTGTGTCCGGCAGTCCGCATCCGTGTGCCACGCCGGAAGGGGGGTTCCGCATGCCCGGAATCGACGAATGTCTGCTCTCGGCGATGGCCCTGCCCGGTGCCCTCGGAGCCTCCCTGGTGGACTGGACGAGCGGGCTCGCGCTCGGTACGGAAGGGCAGTCGCCGAACGGTGACCACGAGGCCACCGCGGCGGAGACCGCGGAACTGGCCCGGATGGCCGCCGAGCAGCGGGCGTTCTCCCCGCAGGGGCTTCCCGTCGAGGACGTCATCATCACCACGCCGAGCGGCTACCACCTGCTGCGTTTCGTCGAGACCGCCTTCGACAGCAGCGTCTTCCTGCACCTGTGGCTCGACCGCGAGAAAGGCAATCTGGCCCTGGCCCGATTACGCCTGCGCGGCCTCGCCGAGCAGCTGGTCCTGGCATGACCGGGACCACGGCCGGGGCCGCGACCGTGTCCCCGATGCTCGTGCGGCTGGCCGCCGAACGCGCCACCGGCGCCCTGCTGCGGGACCACGGGACCCTCTACCTCGACGAGGGACAGGTCGTGCACGCCGAGAGCCCGGCGGCGCCCGGCATCGACGTACTGCTGACCTCGGCCGGGCGGCTGCCGGCCGAGGACTGGCAGGAGGCCGTCGACCGGGCGGGCACCCGCGGCCGGGTCGGGCGCTTCCTCGTCGACAGCGGCCGGCTGGCCGGCGGCGAACTGGAACTCTGCCATCTGAGCGCGCTGTTCGACGCCGCCTTCTTCGTCCTCGCCCCCGGCAGCGGCCCGACGCGGTTCCGTTACGGGGCGGCCCACTGGCTGGGCCGCATACGCCCGGTCTCCGCCGCGGCGGTCGAGCGGGAGTCGCGGCGGCGCAGACGGCTGCTGGACCGGCTCTGGCCGTACCCGGACACCGACACCGCCCCCGTCGTACGCCGCCGCGGGCCGTCGGGGCGGCCGGTCACCCGCAGGCAGCGCGCCGTCCTCGACCTGGTGGACGGGGAACGCACCCCGGGGGACATCGCCCGGGCCCTGGGCCGGCCGGCCTTCCACACGCTGATCGACGTACGCAGGCTCGCGGCGGCGGGGGCGGTCGCCACGCCCCGCGACACCCCGGCGCCCCCGCCTCCCGTGCCCGCCCGGGTCGCGCGGGCCCTGCAGGCCACCGACGACCCGGACACCGCCCTGTTGCGCCGGCTCCGCGACGCCCTGGAGGCACAGCTGTGATGTCCCGGACCGTCGGCGCGGCCCCCGCCTCCGCGTCATGAGGCGCGCCCTGAGACAACGCGCCGAAAGGAGAATGCTGATGGCGGCCGAACCGGAAGTCCTCGACGAGCTGCGGCAGTTGAGAGCGAGGGTCCCCCAGCTGACCGGAGCCCTGGCCGCGAGCGTCGACGGCCTCGTACTGGCCCAGGACACCCCGGCCGTGGAGGCCGAGGGGGTGGCGGCGCTCACCGCGGCGGCGCTCGGCGTCGCGGTGCGTCTGACGGACGCGACCGGGCAGGGCGCCTTCCGCGAGCTGCTCGTGCGCGGCGACGACGGCTACGTGGCCACCTACGCGGCGGGGTCGTCCGCCGTCCTCACGCTCCTCGCCGAACCGCGCGTCAACGTGGGCCGGCTCCACCTGGAGGCACGCCGGGCCAGTGTCCGCATCGGCGCGCTGTTCGACGGCGCCCGGGCCCGGGAGAACGCATGACCGCGACCAGGCGCACGACAGCGGCAGCCAGGAACACCACTGGACGGACCACCGGACGAACCACCGGACGAACCACCGGACGAAAAGGAAGTGCGACGCTCATGGCCAACACCGAAACCGCGCTCAAGGAAGCGATGACCGGCATCGAGGGCACCCTGGGTGTCGCTCTGGTCGACTACACCAGCGGCATGGCGCTGGGCACCCTCGGCGGCGGCAAGGACCTCGACCTGACGGTGGCCGCCGCGGGCAACACCGATGTGGTGCGCGCCAAGGTGCGCACCATGGAGCACCTGGGCCTCAAGGACGAGGTCGAGGACATCCTGATCACCCTCGGCAGCCAGTACCACCTGATCCGGCTCCTGAAGGGGCGCGGCGCGAACGGCCTGTTCCTCTACCTGGCGCTGGACAAGGCGCGGGCCAATCTCGCGATGGCCCGCCACCAGCTCAGGAGGATCGAGGCCGAACTCGACGTGTGACCACCGCCGCGGGGGCCGGGCGGCGCCGCGCGCCGCCCGGCGCGGCGTCGCCCGCCGCGATCCCGGTGGTGCGGTACGCCGCGATCCGCCTGCCGGCGGGTCCGCCGCCGAGCCAGTCGGTACGCACCCACAGCAGGGTCTCCTCGCGGCGCTCCCTGGCGCCGATCCACACCGCCTTCAGCCACAGTCCGGCGCCCGCGCCCGCCATCAGCAGTCCGCCCGCGCCCGGAACGGCGAACGCGGTGCCCACCGCGGCGAGGAAGGCGGCCGCCAGCCACCAGCGACGGCCGCGGCGCCAGGCCCGCGCCGTCACGGACCGGTCCTGGAGGAAGTCGCGGCGGGCGGCGCGGGTGGCCGCCGAGGCCAGGGCGGCGTACCGGCCCCTGCGCGCGAGCACGGTGGCCGCGGCCGCGGCCACGAAGAGCGCGGCCCCCGCCAGGAGCCCGGCCCTGCGCCCGGTCAGGCCGGGTACGAGCGCTCCGGTCCCGGCGGCCAGCAGGCCGAGCCACCACAACGGCGCCGCCCCGGCCCGTACGACCACCGCCACCCGCGCCAACGACTGCGCCTGTTCTCCGCGTCCCACGACCGCCCCTCCTTGCCGGCTGCGACTGTTTCCAGTCGGGGAGGGTAACGCCCGATTCTGAGCACCGTCTGAAAAACCGCCGATAACGCGGGAGAAGTGCGGGAGGGCACGGGAGGGCACGGCGAGCGGGGCCGGGGCCGCCGGTCACTCGACGAACAGGCCCCGCGCCGCCGCCTTCGCGTCGAACTCCTCCAGCCGTGCCTGCGCGTCCGGCAGGCCGTCGCACATCGCCTCCAGCAGCACCCGCCCCAGCAGCATCGGCGCGCACGCCGTGTCGAAGGCGAGGCCCGTGCCGACCGCCGCCGGGATCAGCAGGTCGCTGTGGGCGGCCACGGGCGCGAAGGCGGAGTCGGCGACCGTCACCACCGTCAGGCCCTGTTCGCGCGCGTACGCCAGCGCGTCCACGACCTCGCGCGGATGGCGCGGCAGCGCGAAGCACAGCAGCGCGCTCGCGCCCGCCCGGCGGGCCCCGTCGATGCGGTCCGCGAGCATCGTGCCGCCCTCGTCGAGCAGCCGTACGTCCGGATGGACCTTCGCGGCGAAGTAGGCGAAGCCGCGGGCCTGCGAGGAAGCGGCGCGCAGCCCGAGGACGGGCAGCGGGCCGGAGGCGGCGAGGATCCGGCCCGCCTCCTCGACGGGGCCGGGGTCGGCGAGCAGCCCGGCGAGGTGCTGGAGGTTCTCGATCTCGGCCTGGACGGCCTGCTGGTACTCGTTGTAGTGGTCCTCGCCCCGCGAGGACTCGGCGGGCGCGACCTCGCGCAGGTGCTTGCGCAGCGCCGGATAGCCGTCGAAGCCGAGCGCGACCGCGAAGCGGGTGACGGAGGGCTGGCTGACCCCGGCCAGTTCGGCGAGCTCGACGCTCGACAGGAACGGCACGTCGGCGGCCTTGCGCACCATGCAGTGCGCGATACGCCGCTGGGTCGGCGTGAGCCGGTGCCCGTCGAAGAGCTGCTGCAGTCGTGCGGCAGGGCTGTCGCTCATGCCATCCCCCTCGGAGGTCGGTGGTTCAGAGGTCCGTGAACTGGTCGAGCAGCGCGGCCGCCGCAGTCACATCATCGGTGAGCGGGCGGTCCGCGTGGTCGGGGTCGAGCGCGGCGTCCGCGAGCGCGAAGGCGCGGCCGACCGGGAGCGCCGGGTCGGGGCGCAGGTCGCGCTGGCGCAACGCCCGTACGGCGGCGACGAGTTCGCAGCCGACGACATGACGGTACGCGTCGCTCGCGCGCAGTGCCTGGCGGGCGGCGAGCGAGGCGAAACTGGCCTGCTCCTCGACGCCCCGGGAGAGCACGGCGTGGCCGAGCGAGGCGGGGGCGGAGAGGGCGCTCAGGTCGCCGAGGGCGGCCCCGGCGGCGTACTCCAGGATCATCACGCCCGAGCCGGCCGGTTCGCCGTCGGCGAGGAAGGGGCGCAGGCGGGTGAGGGCGGGCTCGTTGAGCGCGGAGAGCCGGGAGGTGGACAGGCGCGCGGTCTGGGTGACGGCGAGCCTGAAGTGGTCGAGCGCCAGGGCGAGCTGGGCCATGTAGAAGCCGCCGTGGTGGTACGCGGCCATGTCGTCGGGGCAGATCAGCGGGTTCTCGGCGGCCGCGTTGATCTCGACGGCCAGGGTGCGCTCCAGCAGGTCCGCCGCGTCCCGCGCCGGGCCGTGGATCTGCGGCAGGCAGCGGAAGCCGTACGGGTCCTGGATGCGGCCCAGCGGCGGCGTGGGCCGCTCGGGGGCGCCGAGCAGCCGGCGCATGGCCGTGGCGACGGCGTACGAGCCGGGGTGCGGGCGGGCCGCGTGCACCGGCTCGGCGTACGCCTCGTACGAGCCGTCGACCGCGAGGAGGGAGAGGGCGCCGACCACCTGGGTGGCGGCTATGAGGCGGCGCAGCTCGTCGAGGGCGAGCGCGGCCTGGCCGAGGGTGAGCGCGTTGCTGCTGATCATCGCGAGGGCGTCGTTGTTGTCCAGCGGCTGCGGTCCGGGCGGCGTACCGCCGAGCCAGGGCTGCTCGCCGGCGAGGGCGAGGCCCACCTGCGCGAGGGCGGCGATGTCGCCCGTACCGACCGAGCCGTACTCGTTGACGACGGGGTGGGCGCCCGACTCCAGCGCCTCGCACAGGGCGCTCACGACGGTGGGGCGCAGGCCCGCACCGCCCGCGAGCAGCTGGTTGGCGCGGACGGCGAGCATGGCGCGGACCTCGCGGGCGGGCAGCGTGGAGCCGATCGCACCGGCATGGCTGCGCAGCAGGCGCAGGCCGTGGTCGGCGGCCGCTCCGGTGGGCACGGCCTCGGAGCGGTTCGCGCCGACTCCGGTGGAGCGGCCGTAGACGCGACCCGATGCGGCGAGTTCACGGGCGGCGTGCCAGGACTCCTCGACGCGCTTCATCGCCTCGGTGCCGGGTACCGGGCGCGCCGCGCCGTGGGCGAGCCGCACGACGTCGGCGACGGGAAGGCTCTGCCCGTCCAGGACGACCACCATGTGGGACGACTTCATTCGTGAATCCCTCCTTTTCCGGACAGCTCGTCTCGCACACCGGTCGGCCGTCACCAGCGATTTACCGCAGAGCATTGACATCTATTCAGTCACGCAGAACTCTGCATGACCATATGCAGCCCCGGCAAGGGATGACCGATGATCACATTTGACGCAGTGCACAAGCGCTTCGCGAACGGCACGACAGCCGTCGACGACCTGACCCTGGAGATGCCGGAAGGCGGCATCACCGTGCTGGTCGGATCGTCCGGATGCGGCAAGACCACCACCCTCCGCATGATCAACCGCATGGTCGAGCCGACCTCGGGCACCATCCGGGTCGCGGGCCGGGACATCCTCGAAGCGGACGCCGCCGAGCTGCGCCGCGGCATCGGTTACGTCATCCAGCAGTCGGGGCTCTTCCCGCACCGCACCGTCCTGGACAACATCGCCACCGTCCCGCTGCTGCTGGGGTGGGGGCGGAAGAAGGCGCGGGCCAGGGCCTCGGAGCTCCTGGAGACCGTCGGCCTCACCGCCGAAGCCGGCCGGCGCTACCCGCACCAGCTCTCCGGCGGCCAGCAGCAGCGCGTCGGTGTCGCGCGGGCGCTGGCGGCGGATCCGCCCGTCCTGCTGATGGACGAGCCGTTCGGCGCGGTCGACCCCGTGGTGCGCACGCAGCTCCAGGACGAGCTGCTCCGCCTCCAGCAGGAGCTGAGCAAGACCATCGTCTTCGTCACGCACGACATCGACGAAGCGGTACGGCTCGGCGACCGCATCGCCGTCTTCCGCACCGGCGGCCACCTCGTCCAGTGCGCCCCGCCCGCCGAGCTCCTGGCCCGGCCGGCCGATTCCTTCGTCGCCGGCTTCCTCGGCGCCGAGCGCGGCCTGAAGCTGCTCTCGCTGACCACCCTGGCCGATGTCCCGCAGCGGCGGGCGACGACCGTACGGGCCGACGAGAAACCGGCCGGCCACGCGGGCGGCGGATGGCACCTGGTCACCTCCCCCGAGGGCAAGCCGCTGGGCTGGCTCGAAGCGGCCACCGCCCCGAGGGCCGGCACGGCGGGCGAGGCCCCGCTGGTGCCGGTGCGGCCGCTGACCGACGCGGACTCCCTCCTGTCGGCGCTCAACGAGTCGGTGGCGTCGCCCAGCGGCCTGGTCGCACGGGTGGACGCGGCCGGCGTCCTGACCGGGGTGACCTCCCGCGAGGAGATCCACACCCGGGCGGGCGCGGCCCACGCCCTCGCCACCGCCCCCGCCGGGCGTGCCGCATGACCGTCGAGTGGGCGTGGATATCCGGCCACGCGAGCGATCTCGCCACCCTCACCGTCTCCCACCTCCAGGCCGCCCTGACCGCCGTCGCCCTCGGCCTGCTGATCTCGCTGCCCCTGGCCGTCGTCGCCCACCGCGTCCGGCCCCTGCGCGGGCTGCTCCTCGGCCTGTCCAACGTCCTCTTCACGATCCCGTCCATCGCGGTCTTCGTGCTGCTGCTCCCGGTGACCGGCCTCACCCGCACCACGACCGTCGTCGGCCTGACCGTCTACACCCTGGTCGTGCTGCTCCGTAACACCGTCGAGGGCCTGGACTCCGTACCCGTCAGGGTCCGCGAGGCGTCCAGGGCGATGGGCACCCGTCCCCTGCGCACCCTGCTCACCGTCGAGCTGCCGCTCGCGCTCCCGGTGATCATGGCGGGTGTGCGCATCGCGACCGTGATGTCCATCTCCCTCGTCAGCGTCGCCACGTACATCGGAGACGGCGGACTCGGCCAGCTCTTCACCGACGGCTTCCAGCGCAACTTCCCCACCCCCGTGATCACCGGCGTCGTGCTCACGCTCCTGCTCGCGCTGGTCGCGGACGCGCTGCTGGTCGCGGTCCAGTACGTGCTCACCCCCTGGACCCGGCAGCCGCACGCGAAACGAGGGCCCGCCTGATGTACGAACTCCTCTCCGACCTCGGCACCTGGCTGACCAGCGGCGAGCAGTGGGCGGGCCCCGACGGCATCGCGCACCGCCTCGCCGAGCACCTCCAGTACTCACTGATCGCCACCCTCGTCGCCGCCGCGATCGCCCTCCCCGTCGGCCTGCTCATCGGCCACACCGGGCGCGGCGCCTTCCTCGCGATCAACCTGTCCTCGTTCGGGCGGGCACTGCCCACCGTCGGCCTGGTCGTGCTGGTCTTCCTGGCCAGCGGCCTGTCCATGACCCCGGTGTACGTCGCGCTGGTCGCCCTCGCGGTGCCCGCCGTCGTCACCAACACGTACGCGGGCATGACCGCCGTCGACCCGGACGTGAAGGACGCGGCGCGCGGCCAGGGCATGCGCGCCCACCAGGTCCTCCTCCAGGTCGAACTGCCGCTCGCGCTGCCCCTGATCATGACCGGGCTGCGCCTGGCCCTCATCCAGGTCGTGGCCACGGCCACCATCGCGGCGTACGTCAGCTTCGGCGGCCTGGGCCGGTACGTCTTCGACGGCCTCGCCCAGCGCGACCTCGTGCAGGTGCTGGGCGGCGCGGTGCTGGTCGCCGTCATCGCCGTCGTGCTCGACCTGGCGCTCGCCGGACTCCAGCGCGCTCTTTTCCGGCACCGCCGCCGCTCCGGCACCGCCGCCCACTGAGCAGCACGCACTGAGCAGCACCCACTGAGGAGATCCCCCCATGAACCGCAGGACCCTGCTCGGCGGCCTGTTCGCCGCCGCCACCGTGCCCGCCCTCGCCGCGTGCAGCGGCGGCATCACCTCCCTCGAAGGCGAGGGCGGCGCCGGCACCGGTACCGGAGGCGGCTCCAGCGCCGACGGCATCACCATCGGCACCGCCAACTTCACCGAGAACCAGATCCTGGGCCACTTGTACGCCGCCGTGCTCGGCGCCGCCGACATCAGGACCACGGTCCGCCCCAACCTCGGCACCCGCGAGATCCTCATCCCCGCCCTCAGGGGCGGCGACATCGACCTGCTCCCCGAGTACCAGGGCGCGCTCCTGCACTACCTCGCCCCGAAGGCGGAGGCGACGGAGGAGGGCGAGATGCAGAACGCCCTCGCCGTCGCGCTCCCCAAGGGCCTCCAGATCCTCCCCTACGGCAGGGCGGAGGACTCCGACGCCTTCGCCGTCACCCGTGAGACCGCCGGGAAGTACGGCCTGAAGTCCCTCGCCGACCTGGCCCGGCACAACGGGAAGCTCGTCATCGGCGCGGCCCCCGAGGTGAAGAAGCGCACGGTCGGGGCGGTCGGCCTGAAGGACGAGTACGGCGTGGAGTTCAAGGAGTTCAAGTCCCTGGACTCCTCGGGCCCGCTGGTCAAGGGCGCGCTCAGGAAGGGCGACGTGGACGTGGCGAACCTCTTCACCACCGACACCGACATCCTCGCCGAGGGCTGGGTCGTCCTCACCGACCCCAGGAACCTCATCCCCGGCCAGCACGTCGTGCCGCTGATCGCCGACCGCAAGGCGGACTCGGCCGTACGCAAGGCACTGGCCCGTCTCGGCAACGCGCTGACGACCGAGGACCTGACGGAGCTCAACCGCCGGGTCGACAAGGACAAGAAGGACCCGGAGGACGTCGCGAACGCCTGGGCGGCCGCCCACCGCCTCACCAAGTAAGGAGATCCCCGCCATGGCCGAGTCCCTGGTCGAGCGCCGCTCGATCGACGTCGTACCGGACAGCGAACGGCACGGCACCGCCTTCTCCCAGTTCACCCTGTGGCTGGGCGCGAACCTCCAGATCACCGCCGTCGTCACCGGCGCGCTCGCGGTCGTCTTCGGCGGCGGCGCCCTCTGGTCGGTCGTCGGCCTGCTGGTGGGCAACCTGCTCGGCGGCGCGGTGATGGCCCTGCACTCGGCGCAGGGCCCGAAGCTCGGCCTGCCCCAGATGATCCAGTCCCGCGCCCAGTTCGGCGTCAGGGGCGCGGTGGTCCCGCTCCTGCTGGTCATCGTCATGTACGTCGGCTTCTTCGCCAGCGGCAGCGTCCTGGCGGGCCAGGCGGTCGGTGAGCTGACCCGCCTCGGCGACACGACGGGCATCGTGATCTTCGCGGCCGTCACCGCCGTGACGGCGGCCGTCGGCTACCGCGTCATCCACGCCCTGGGCCGGGTGGCGAGCGTCGTCTGCGCGGTGGCGTTCGTGTACCTGGGCGTGCGCCTGCTGGAGCGTGTGGACCTGGGCGCGGTGCTGTCGGAGCGTGCCGCGTTCGACCTCCCCGTGTTCCTGCTGGCGATCTCCCTCTCCGCGTCCTGGCAGCTGGCGTTCGGCCCGTACGTGGCCGACTACTCCCGCTACCTCCCGCGCACGACGAGCGGCCGGGCCACCTTCTGGTGGACGCTCGGCGGGTCGGCGCTGGGGTCGCAGTGGTCGATGACGTTCGGCGTGCTGGTCGCGGCGACGGCGGGGGACGCGTTCCTGACGGGCCAGGTGAGTTACGTCGTGGCGCTCGGCGGCACCGGCCTGGTCGCCTCGTTCCTCTACTTCGTGATCGCGCTCGGCAAACTGACCGTCAACGTGCTCAACACGTACGGCGGTTTCATGTCGATGGTGACCAGCATCAGCGGCTTCCGGGGCCAGAAGACGCTCTCGCCGCGCGGCCGGGCCCTCTACATCGCCGCGATCATGGTGGCGGGCACGGCGGTGGCGCTCCTCGGCAAGGACTCCTTCCTGACGTCGTTCAAGGACTTCCTGCTCTTCCTGCTGACGTTCTTCACCCCGTGGTCGGCGATCAACCTGGTCGACTACTACCTGATCTCGCGCGAGCGCTACGACATCCCGGCCCTGTCCGACCCGGGCGGCCGCTACGGCGCGTGGCGCTGGGACGCCCTGACGGTGTACGGCGTGGGCATCCTCGTCCAGCTCCCCTTCCTGGTCACGCACTTCTACACCGGCCCGCTGGTCGCCCCGCTGGGCGGCGCGGACATCTCCTGGGTGGTGGGCCTGGCCGTACCGGCGTTGCTGTACTGGCTGCTGGCGCGGCGCGACACGTCCCACGTCCCGGACCGGACTCTCGTACCGCCGGAGCCGGAGACGGAGCCGGGAGCGGAGCCGGTCCGGGCGGGATGACCCCCGTCAGCCGGCCGGCCGGGCCACCGCGGCCCGGGCGAGGATCCGGTAGTGCTCGCCGGCCCGGGTGGGCAGGGTCAGCACCCCGTCCTCCACCGTGTGGCCGGCGGGCCTCCCGTTCCCCCGTACGACACGGAACGTGCCCGCGAAGAGCGGACCGCGCAGCTTCGCGGTCACCCCGCTGCCCGAGGTGATCCGGATCTCCGTGGCCGCGCCCCGCCGCCAGTCCACGCCGACGGTGAAGTCGCCGCGGGCGCGCAGGCCGTCGTACGACCCGCGCGCGGCCCAGACGGAGGGCAGCGCGGGCAGCACGTCGATGACGGCGCCTGCGTCCGCGTCGCGCCCGTGGCTCTGGAGCAGCATCTCCGCGATGCCGGCCGTGGCCCCGAAGTTGCCGTCGATCTGGAACGGCGGGTGGGTGTCCCAGAGGTTCGGCAGGGTGGAGGATTTCAGCTGTTCGGCGAGCATCCTGGCGGCGTGGTCGCCGTCGCGCAGCCGCGCCCAGAAGTTGATCTTCCATGCCTTCGACCAGCCGGTGCCGCCGTCCCCGCGCGCCGTGAGCGAGACGCGCGCCGCGTCGGCGTACGCCGAACCGGCCTCGATCTGACGTCCCGGGTGCAGCGCGAAGAGGTGCGAGACGTGCCGGTGGGTGTTGGTGCGGCTGTCGAGGTCGGCCTTCCACTCCTGGAGCTGGCCCCACGAGCCGATGCGCAGTCCGGGGTCGAGGGCGTCGAGCGCTTCCGTGACCTCCGCGCGGAACCCGGCGTCGACGCCCAGGACTTCACTCGCCTCGGCGGTGTTCGTGAGCAGGTCGTGCACGATCTGCTGGGAGATGGAGGCCCCGGCCGTGAAGTCGCCGTGCTCGGGCGAGTAACCGGGCGACACGACCAGCTTGCCGTCGCGCGGGTCGGTGTGCAGGTTCGCCAGCCAGAACCGGGCCGCTTCCTTCATCGCGGGATAGGCCGTCTCCCGCAGGAAGTCCTCGTCCCGGCCGAAGAGGTAGTGCTCGTACAGCTGCTGGACCAGCCAGCCGTTGGCCTCCGGCATCCAGAAGGAGGTGGGCCAGTCGTGCACGCCGGTGTGGCCGAACGGGTTGGTGTTCTGGTGCACCACCCAGCCTTCCGTGCCGAACATCGTCCGGGCGGTCCTGCGTCCCGGCGCCCGCAGGCCGTCGATGAACTCGTGGTACGGCCGGGCGGTCTCCGCGAGGTTCGCCGGTTCGGCCGGCCAGTAGTTCATCTGGATGTTGATGTTGGTGTGGTAGTCCGCGTTCCAGGGCGGCGTGCTGGAGTCGTTCCACACCCCCTGGAGGTTGGCGGGGAGCGACCCGGGCCGCGAGGACGCGATGAGCAGGTACCGCCCGTACGCGAAGAACAGCGCTTCCAGCGCGCGGTCGGCGGGTGACGCGCCGCCCGTGTAGGAGCCGAGCAGCTCGTCGGTCGGCACGCCGGGGGCCGCGCGCTGTCCGATGTCCAGCCGCACCCGGTCGAACAGCGCCCGGTGGTCGGCCACATGGGCCCGCCGCAGCTCGTCGTAGGTCCGCTCCGCGGCCCGGTCGACGGTGACCGAGACGCGGGCGTGCGGGTCCTCGCCCCGGTGGTCGGGAGGGGTGGCGGCGTAGTCCGTCCCGGCGCAGAACACGAACGTGGCGCTGTCCGCGCCGGTGACGGTGATCCGCCCGTCGTCGCCGTCGGTCCGCTTCCCGCCGGTGGTGAGGACCCGCACCTGCCCCTCGTACGTCAGCCCGTTGTCGGCGAGCGCGCCGCGGACGAGCAGCCGGCCGTCCTTCGCCGTCACCGAGGTCCGGTCCTGCGCGCTCCTGAAACTCAGCGTGAAGGAGACCTTTCCGGGCCGGTCGGCGGAGATCCGCCCGGCGACGACGCCGTCGGGGTGGCTGGCGAAGTACTCGCGGGTGAAGCGGGTCTCCCCGTCGCCGTACGAGACGGTGGCGACGGCGTCGGCGATGTCGAGGCTGCGGCGGTAGCCGGTGAGCGGGGCCGCAGCGCCGGGGAAGTCGAGGAAGAGGTCGCCGAAGTCCTGGTAGTCGCCGAAGCCGGGGATCCTGCCGGCGGTCGCGTACGCCGGATTGCCGAGCCGCCGGGCCACCTCCTCGGGGTCCATCGCCCCCTTCTCGTCGATGGCCCTCTGCACGTCGGCGAGGGCCCCGGGCCGCGGCTTCGGCCAGTCGCCGTGGTCGTAACCCTCCGCGCTGCCGGGGCCACCGGTCCACAGGGACTTCTCGTTGAGCTGCACCTGCTCCCGCGCCACACCGCCGAAGACCTTGGCGCCCAGGGCGCCGTTGCCGAGGGGCAGTGCTTCGCGCTCCCAGCTGGTGGCGGGCTCGTCGTACCAGAGGAGGGTGGGGACGGAGCCGGGCCCGGACCCCTCGGCGGCCCCGGCGGCCCCGCCGGTCGCGGCCGAGGCCGGAACTGCGGTCAGCCCGGCCGCTGTGGCGAGGTCCGACCTCCGGGCGTACTTCCGCGACATGGATCCACTCCTAGAGCTCGGACGACTGGCGAGCCGAACTTAGAAGGAGAGGGTCAGTTGAGGCAATAGTTCAGTAATCCTTGACCATAATCCGCCAACTCATCGGATGTGCGGGTGCCGGATGACTCACCTGCGCGGCATCGGCGGCGTGGAGCGGGGGGCCGGGGGAAATCGAGGGAGAGGGGGGTTAACCCCACTGTGCCGGGCCGCCCCGCTCCGTAGCGTTGCCACCATGGAAGCCCGCGATCCTGAGCTGAAGAAGGAACTCGACGCCACCTTGCGTGCCCGCAGGGAGCTGGGTGAGGACTACGAGTCCGCGCTCGTCGAGTCGTTCCTGGAGAAGGTCGAGCAGCGCCTCGACAGTACGGTCGACCGCCGCGTCCGGCGCCGGCTCGCCGAGCAGCGGATGACCACCGCCCGGGGCGCCGCCGAGCCGCCGCGCGGCGGGCCGGGCTTCGGCGAGCGGTTCGGTTTCGGCGCGGTCTCGCTGGTCCTCGCTGTCCCGCTGTCGGCGATCGCCGTCGCGAACGCGGACTTCAAGGGCCTGGTGGTGGCCTGGCTGGGCATCGTCGGCGTCAACGCGGTCCACGCGGCGCGCGGCCTGCCCCGGCTGCGCGGGAACCGCGAGAGGTCCGACTGGGAGGAGTGAGTGTCGCGGGGACCGCCGCACCCCCGGTTGCCCGGAGGGCGGGACGACGGCGGTCCCCGCGAGGGACACGGACCGGGTTCAGGGCCGGTCTCGCGTCCAGGCGTCCGTGGAGGTCCGGGAGCCGCTCCGGTTGTCCTTGACGCCGACAACGACCACTGTGCCCGAGGCGTGTTAAGCCGGTGCTGCGCGCACATGTCGCGCTCGTACCACTTTCGCGAACCGCGGCCTCCCGTCCCTCCGGAAAGCCGCGGTCACGACTGCGGCTGCGGCTTACACCTGCGGCTTCGCCAGGAAGGCCAGCAGGTCCTGCCGGCTCACCACACCCGTCGGCTTCCCCTCGACCAGCACGATGGCCGCGTCGTGCTGCCCCTTGCCGCCCAGCACCGCCATCAGGTCCTCCACCGGCTCGCCCGAGCCGACCTGCGGCAGCGGCGGGCTCATGTGCTTGTCCAGCGGGTCGTTCAGCGACGCGCGCTGCGCGAACAGGGCGTTCAGCAGCTCGCGTTCGACGACCGAGCCGATGACCTCGGCGGCCATGACGTCCGGGTGGCCCGCGCCCGGCTTCACGATCGGCATCTGCGAGACGCCGTACTCGCGGAGCACCTCGATCGCCTCGCCGACGGTCTCCTCCGGGTGCATGTGCACCAGCTTCGGGATCGCGCCCTCCTTGTGCCGCAGGACGTCGCCGACGCTCGCGGACGGACCCGACTCCTCCAGGAAGCCGTAGTCCGCCATCCACTCGTCGTTGAAGATCTTGCTGAGGTAGCCGCGGCCGCTGTCCGGCAGCAGGACGACCACGACGTCGTCGGGGCCGAGCCGCTCGGCCACCCGCAGCGCGCCGACCACCGCCATGCCGCAGGAGCCGCCGACCAGCAGCCCCTCCTCCTTGGCGAGGCGCCGCGTCATCTGGAACGAGTCCTTGTCGGACACCGCGACGATCTCGTCGGTGACGGTCCGGTCGTACGCCGACGGCCAGAAGTCCTCACCGACGCCCTCGACGAGGTACGGCCGCCCCGAGCCGCCGGAGTACACCGAGCCCTCCGGGTCCGCGCCGACGACCTTGACCTTGCCGCCGCTGACCTCCTTCAGGTAGCGGCCGGTCCCGGTGATCGTGCCGCCGGTGCCGACGCCCGCGACGAAGTGGGTGATCTTCCCGTCCGTCTGCGTCCACAGTTCGGGACCGGTGGTCTCGTAGTGCGAGCGCGGGTTGTTCGGGTTGCTGTACTGGTCGGGCTTCCAGGCGCCCGGCGTCTCGGCGACCAGCCGGTCGGAGACGTTGTAGTACGAGTCGGGGTGCTCGGGGTCGACGGCCGTGGGGCACACGACGACCTCGGCGCCGTACGCGCGCAGCACGTTGATCTTGTCCGTGGACACCTTGTCCGGGCAGACGAAGATGCACTTGTAGCCCTTCTGCTGGGCCACGATGGCGAGGCCGACACCGGTGTTGCCGGACGTCGGCTCGACGATCGTGCCGCCGGGCTTGAGGGCGCCGCTCTCCTCGGCCGCCTCGATCATGCGCAGGGCGATCCGGTCTTTCACGGACCCGCCGGGGTTGAAGTACTCGACCTTGGCCAGGACCGTCGCCTGGATGCCGGCCGTCACGCTGCCCAGCCTCACGAGCGGGGTGTTGCCGACGAGGGTGATCATCGAGTCGTGGAATTGCACGATTTTCTCCGGGGTCTCCGTGATGGTGCAGCCCAGCGTAAGGGGCGGACGACGGCGCGTTCACCTCCGAGCGCGATTGAAAAGCGCCCACTACCGGGCAGTAAGCAAGTGTGCGGGAGGCTTCGAGGAGGTGGCTGCGACTGTGTCGAGGGCAAGGGTGGCACGGCGGATCGCCGCCGGCGCGGCGTACGGCGGGGGCGGGATCGGTCTGGTCGGCGCGGCGGCGGTGGGGATCTTCCTCGCCGAGGTTCAGCTGGCCAAGCGGTCGGTGGGCGGCGGCCGGGCTCCGGTGCCGCCCCTGGCGGACGGGCTCTACGGCATGCCCCTGGCCGGGTACCCCATGGATCCCCCGCTGCGGCTCGCCATGCTCGGCGACTCGACGGCGGCCGGTCAGGGCGTGCGCCGGGCCGGGCAGACACCGGGGGCGCTGCTCGCGTCCGGTCTCGCGGCGGTGGCGGAACGCCCGGTCGCGCTCCACAACGCCGCGCAGCCCGGGGCGCAGTCCGACGACCTGGAGCGCCAGGTCACGGTGGTGCTGGCGGACCGGGAGCGGCAGCCGGACGTCTGCGTGATCATGGTCGGCGCGAACGACGTCACGCACCGCATGCCGCCCACGCAGTCGGTGCGCCACCTCGCTTCGGCGGTACGGCGCCTGCGTACGGCGGGGGCGGAGGTGGTCGTCGGCACCTGCCCCGACCTGGGCACGATCGAGCCGGTCTACCAGCCGCTGCGGTGGCTGGCCCGGCGCGTGTCGCGGCAGCTCGCGGCGGCGCAGACGATCGGCACGGTGGAGCAGGGCGGCCGCACGGTGTCGCTGGGCGACCTGCTGGGTCCCGAGTTCCTCGCGAACCCCCGCGAGCTGTTCGGCCCGGACAACTACCACCCCTCGGCGGAGGGCTACGCGACCGCGGCGATGGCCGTACTGCCCACGCTGTGCGCGGCGCTCGGGCTGTGGCCGGAGTCGGACCGCCTGGACGCCTCGCGCGACGAGGACATCCTGCCGGTCGCCAAGGCGGCGGCGGAGGCGGCGTCGGCCGCCGGTACGGAGGTCACGGCCGCCCGGGCCCCCTGGGCCCTCCTCAAGCACCGCCGCCGCCGGCGCCTTCCCGCCCCGGCGGAACCGGCCCACCAGCCGGAGCCCCGCCGCGCGCTGTGACAGGCGCGGCCGCGCCGCCCGCGGGGGCTCGGCCCCGGACCCGGCCCCCCGGTCGCCGGACGGGCCCGGGCCCGCCCTCCGTCAGTTTCGGGAAGGGGCGGGGCGGGGAAGGAAACCCACCGACTGAGCGGACGCTTAGAAAAGAGGCCCGCATCACATCACCAGGTCGGTGACCACAGCCGTACGTACGGGTAACTTCCCACTCAGCCGTGCCCAATCGCCCTTCTCGCCCTCATGGAGCCGTCGTGCCCGAAGCCGTGATCGTTTCCACCGCCCGTTCGCCCATCGGCCGCGCCTTCAAGGGCTCGCTGAAGGACCTGCGGCCCGACGACCTGACCGCCACCATCGTGCAGGCCGCCCTCGCCAAGGTGCCCGAGCTCGACCCCCGCGACATCGACGACCTCATGCTCGGCTGCGGCCTCCCCGGCGGCGAGCAGGGACACAACCTGGGCCGCATCGTCGCCGTGCAGATGGGCATGGACCACCTGCCGGGCTGCACCGTCACCCGGTACTGCTCCTCCTCGCTCCAGACCTCCCGCATGGCGCTGCACGCCATCAAGGCGGGCGAGGGCGACGTCTTCATCTCCGCCGGTGTCGAGATGGTGTCCCGCTCCGTCAAGGGCAGTTCCGACGGCATGCCCGACACCCACAACCCGCTCTTCGCGGACGCGGAGGCCCGTACCGTCGCCGTCGCGCAGAGCGAGGGCGCCGACTGGCACGACCCGCGCGAGGACGGCCTCGTCCCGGACGCGTACATCGCCATGGGCCAGACCGCCGAGAACCTCGCCCGCCTCAAGGGCGTCAGCCGCGCCGAGATGGACGAGTTCGGCGTACGGTCGCAGAACCTCGCCGAGCAGGCCATCAAGAACGGCTTCTGGGAGCGCGAGATCACCCCGGTCACGACCCCCGACGGGACCGTCGTGTCGCAGGACGACGGCCCGCGCGCCGGTGTCACCCTCGAAGGCGTCCAGGGCCTGAAGCCCGTCTTCCGCCCCGACGGCCGCGTCACGGCCGGCAACTGCTGCCCGCTCAACGACGGCGCCGCGGCCCTCGTGATCATGAGCGACACCAAGGCCCGCGAGCTGGGCCTGACCCCGCTGGCCCGGATCGTCTCGACCGGCGTCTCCGGCCTCTCGCCCGAGATCATGGGGTACGGCCCGGTCGAGGCCAGCAGGCAGGCGCTCAAGCGCGCCGGGCTGACCATCGGCGACATCGACCTCGCCGAGATCAACGAGGCCTTCGCCGCCCAGGTCATCCCGTCCTACCAGGACCTCGGCCTGGACCTGGACAAGCTCAACGTCAACGGCGGCGCCATCGCCGTCGGCCACCCCTTCGGCATGACCGGCGCCCGCATCACCGGCACGCTGATCAACAGCCTCCAGTTCCACGACAAGCAGTTCGGCCTGGAGACGATGTGCGTGGGCGGCGGCCAGGGCATGGCCATGGTCATCGAGCGCCTCAGCTGACCCCGTCCGGGGCGCTGGCCGCACCCGGTTCGTAACCCAATCTCCCCCAGGATGTGATCTATCTCCTGGGGGAGAGGCATATCCCCAGGTCAAGGACGGTTGCGGGCTGGATGACCGCCAGAAAGATCTGTCCAATTCGTGACGTAATGCACTGACAGGCGGCGCGCACTCACCTCAAGCTGATGTAGGAAGTCGGGGGATCGATGAAACCGGGAGTAAGTCAGTGAGCGCCATGCCTCTTGCCCTGCTGCTGACCACGGCCGTCGCCACGGCTGTGGGTGCCGCTGCCCTGCACGCAGTCCACGGACTGCGCAGGCAGGTCACCGCTCTGCGTACCGAGCTGACAGCGGCCGCCGCGTTCGGCCGCTCCGGGGCCGCCGTCCCCCAGCAGCCCCGTTCCGCGGAGGCCGACGGGATACGGACGGCAGTGGCCGAGGCCCTCGCGGAGGAGCGCGAGCGCGAGCTCGCCGAGGCGCGTGCCTTCTGGGCCGCGCAGGAGGCCCGCGACGCCGCCGACGCCCCGTCGCTGCTGGGCGGCCTGCCCGGCCTGGGCGACGAGACGCCCCCGTTCTTCGTCCCGCGCCAGGCGGACTTCACGGGCCTGGAGTCGTTCGACGCGTACGAGGCGCTCGAATCCCTCGACAGGGCCGACAGGGCCGGCGCCGACGATCCCCTCGGCTGTGCCGACGGCATCGAGGGCATCGACGGGCTGGACGACCTGGAGCCGGCCGACGCGTTCCCCGAGGACTCCCCCGAGCTGGCCGCCGCCCGCCGCCGCCACCCCTCGCACCCGGACTTCGTGCCGGTCCAGGCGCCGGCCGTGGCCGACCACGAGCGCACCGTGGCCCGCCTGGAAGAGCTCGCGGCCGCCCGTACCGCGCTCGCCGACGTACGCCCGGGACCGCTCGGCACCCTCGACGTCTACGTCTTCACGGACGGTACGACGCTCTGCATGACCCCCGGCCACCGCGAGACCGCCGAGCGCCTCGCCGAGTCGCTGCGCGCCGGCGAGTCCCCGGTCCTGCTGGGCGGCTCCGGGATCTCCGGCGCGTACGCGCTGACCTTCTCCTGCGGCGAGGAGAGCGTCTACATCCTCGCCGACCGCGTCATCGCGTCCGTCTGACCGGCCGTCCGGTCAGACCTGCGCCCGCGACGCGGCGGCTCTCACCAGACTCACGGCCTCGTCCAGCCCGGCCCGGGCGGACGGGGCCGTTTCCCGTTCCAGCGCGCACGCCAGGTCATGACCGGCCACCGTGAGCTGGTCGGCCACCGCGAACGCGCCCGCGTCCGGCATGATCCGCAGTTCTTGCCCCGGCTCCTCGATCCGCTGCGCCCGCAGGGCCAACTCCCTGGCCAGAGCGAGTCCTTCGGCGGCCGCGCCGCGCTGGAGGCGGCTCTGCGGGGCGGCGCGCAGCCGGTCGGCGAATCGGTCCACGGCGGCCGTCAGGGGCGTTGTATCGAGCACGCCGCGACCCTACGCGCCTCCCCGGGGCTGTTGCCAACGGGCGGACACTCAGGCACGGTGACGTGAAGGAGCACTCGCGCGAAGCGTCCGGAGGCGCCGAATGTCCCAAGTCTTCTCCGAAGAGACCCACCGCAACCTGCTGTCCCGCATCCCCCACTGCACCGGTCGTGAAGTCTCCGACTGGCTCCGCACCGTGGACGACGGCCCCGCCCTCCTGCGCTTCGACGAGAAGGTGAGCTGGCTCCGGAGCGAACACGATCTCGCCTACGGTCACGCCAAAGCGATCATCCACGAGCACGATCTGAGGCGCGCCGCCCGGCGACTGCTCTAGCGGCCGGGCCTGAGCGCACATGCGGAAGGGCCCGCCGGGCGAATGCCGGGCGGGCCCTTCCTCAGTTCTCAGCGGTTCCCGGCGGCTCTCGGGCCGCCGGGGGGGCGACTAGTCGTCGCCGCTGAGGATGGAGACCAGTCGCAGCATCTCCAGGTAGATCCACACCAGGGTCATGGTGAGGCCGAAGGCCGCCATCCAGGACTCCTCGCGCGGAGCGCCGTAGGCGACCCCGTCCTCGACCTGCTTGAAGTCCAGGGCGAGGAAGAAGGCACCGAGCAGCACACCGACGACACCGAAGAGGATGCCCATGCCGCCGCTGCGGAAGCCGAGGCCGTCACCGCCGCCGAACACCATGAACAGCAGGTTCACAGCGGTCAGGACCATGAAGCTGATCGCGGCGATCATCAGGTAGCGCGTGAAGCGCTGGGTGACCCGGATGATCCGGGTCTTGTACAGGACGAGCATGGTGACGAAGACCGCCATCGTGCCCAGCACCGCCTGCATCGGCGCACCCGGCGACACCCACGTGTTCACCAGGTTGCTGAGGGCGCCGAGGAAGATGCCTTCGAAGGCCGCGTACGCCAGGATCAGCGCCGGGACGGGCTTGCGCTTGAAGGACTGGACCAGCCCGAGCACCATCGCCACGAGAGCGGCGCCGACGGCCAGGCCGATGCCGAGGTTCATCACCCACGCGACGGTGGCGCCGGCGATCACGAGGCCGAGCGTGATGCCCGTCCGCGCGACGACGTCGTCCATCGTCATGACGTTGCCGCGTACGGGAGCCTGCGGGGCGCCGTACTGCGTGTCCTGCTGGGCGTAGGGGTTCGTCGCGTAGGGGTTCGTCGCGTACGGGTTCGCGGGGGCGCCCTGGGCGTACGGGTTGCCCTGCGCCGTACCGACGGCGGGGCCCCCGGCCTGCGGTGCCGCGTTGAAGCCCGCGGTGCCGTTGTCGCGGCTGAAGCCCCGTCGCGAGAAGACCGGGTTGCTGCTCCTCATCTCACTCCTCCATGGCCACCCTGCGTGGCCTTGACTCAAGAGTAATGGGAAAGCAAAAGGAACACCCTAGTGCCAGGGGAGGATCTTTCTGAGACCGTGACGTGCCCGGAGCCGGACTCGAACCGGCACGCCCCGAGGGGCAGCGAGGTTTAAGCTCGCCGTGTCTGCATTCCACCATCCGGGCAAGGTGCGCGGCTCCGCAATTCGCGGGTCAGAGCCTATCCGGACGGTTCCCCCGGACAGCGGAACTCCTGGCCGATGTTGTCTTATTTTATGGGCGCCTGAGAGTGCGTCAGTCTGCGTAACGGGCCGTCGGCACATGCCCGACGCGGTGGGCGGGCCCGGGGGACCGCGGACGGGAAAGGCGGAAACTCGACTGCCCGGTCCCCGGCCCGCACCCCGCCCGCACCCTTGCCCGCTCTAGGGGACGGCGTCATACCAAAGGAGGACGGGCGGGCCCGGCGATGCGACTCAAGAGGGCCGCGAGAACGGGTACGAGGGCTGATCCGCGGGCGCCGGACGGACGGGACGATGGACGAGTCCCCCAAACGTCCCCGACAGGAGTGCCCTCTCGTGACCACCACCCCCACCGCCACCGCCCGCCGCACCACCGCGGTGGCCGCACGCGCCACGGAGCTCTCGAAGGTCTACGGACAGGGCGAGACCCAGGTGGTCGCCCTGGACCGGGTCACCGTGGACTTCCGGCAGGGTGAGTTCACCGCGATCATGGGTCCGTCCGGGTCCGGCAAGTCGACGCTGATGCACTGCGTCGCCGGCCTCGACTCCTTCAGCTCCGGCTCCGTCCGGATCGGCGAGACCGAGCTGGGCACCCTCAAGGACAAGCAGCTCACGCAGTTGCGCCGGGACAAGATCGGCTTCATCTTCCAGGCGTTCAACCTGCTGCCGACGCTCACCGCCGCCGAGAACATCACGCTGCCGATGGACATCGCGGGCCGCAAGCCCGACAAGGAGTGGCTGGACACGGTCATCGGCATGGTCGGTCTGGCCGGCCGGCTCAGCCACCGCCCCACCGAGCTCTCCGGCGGCCAGCAGCAGCGCGTCGCCGTGGCCCGCGCCCTGGCGAGCAGGCCGGAGATCGTCTTCGGCGACGAGCCGACCGGAAACCTGGACTCGCGCTCGGGCGCCGAGGTGCTCGGCTTCCTGCGCAACTCCGTGCGCGAGCTGGGCCAGACCGTCGTCATGGTGACGCACGACCCGACGGCCGCGTCGTACGCGGACCGCGTGATCTTCCTGGCGGACGGCCGGATCGTCGACGAGATGCTCGCCCCGACCGCGGACGGCGTCCTCGACCGGATGAAGGAGTTCGACTCCAAGGGCCGCACCAGCTGACCCGTACGAGCCCGCCTCCCTCCGGCCGCCCCTCCATCCTCAGGACTGACAGAAACATGCTCCGTACCGCCCTGCGCAATGTGCTCGCGCACAAGGCCAGGCTGCTGATGACCGTGCTCGCCGTCATGCTCGGCGTGGCCTTCGTGTCCGGCACCCTGGTCTTCACCGACACCCTTTCCCACGCCTTCAGGAACCAGTCGGCGAAGAGCTACGACAACGTCGCCGTAGCGGTCACCACCTACCCGGACCGCGAGAACGGCAAGAAGGAGCAGGGCATAGACGCCCGGACGCTGGAGAAGATCCGGGGCGTGGACGGCGTCGCCTCCGCCACCGGGCGCGTCTCCGGCTTCGCCGGTGTCGCCGACCCCGACGGCAGGCTGATCGGCAACGGCTGGTCCAACACCGGTGCGAACTTCGCGCCCGGCGACGACGGCAAGGACGCCGCGTACGACTTCACCGACGGCGCCGGTCCCGCGAAGGCCGGCGAGGTCGCCCTCGACAGGGCCACGGCCGACAAGGGGGAGTACAAGACCGGTGACACCGTGCGGGTCGCGACCAACGGCCCGGTGCGGGAGTACACCCTCTCCGGTGTCTTCACCACCGAGGACGGCCAGGTCAACGCCGGCGGCTCGCTGGTGCTCTTCGACACGCCCGTCGCGCAGAAGCTCTACCTGGCGCCCGGCCGCTTCAAGGACGTCACCGTCACCGCCGCGGCCGGCGCGTCCGAGCAGCGGCTGCTCGACGCGGTGAAGCCGCTGCTGCCCGAGGGGGCCGAGGCCCAGACCGGCAAGGAGCTCGCCGACGACCAGGCCGAGATGATCGAGGAAAGCCTGAGCGCGCTCAACCAGGTGCTGCTCGCCTTCGCCGCGATCGCGCTCTTCGTCGGCATCTTCCTGATCTCCAACACCTTCACCATGCTCGTCGCCCAGCGCACCAAGGAGCTGGCGCTGATGCGGGCCGTCGGCGCCTCCCGCCGCCAGGTCAAGCGCTCGGTGCTGCTCGAAGCGCTGGTGGTCGGCGCGCTCGCGTCGGTCGTCGGCTTCGCCCTCGGGCTGGGGCTCGCGACGGGGCTGCGCTCCGCGATGTCCGCCTTCGGCGCGAAGACGCCGGCCGGTCCGCTGATCGTCTCCCCCACCGCCGTCGCCGCCGCGTTCGCGGTGGGCGTGCTGGTCACGATGCTCGCCGCCTGGCTGCCCGCCCGCCGGGCCGCCAAGATCCCGCCGGTCGCGGCGATGAGCAGCGTGCACGCCGCTCCGACCACCAAGTCGCTGGTCGTACGGAACTCCGTCGGCGGCGCGATCACGCTGCTGGGCGCGGCCGGCATCCTCGGCGGCGCGGCGGCCGGCGAGGACGGCCGGATGCTCATCGGGGCCGGTGCCTTCCTCGCGCTGATCGGCGTCATCGTGCTGATCCCGCTGCTGTCGCGGCCGGTGATCGCGCTCGTACGGCCGCTGATCGGCAAGCTCTTCGGGGTGTCGGGCACGCTGGCCGGCCAGAACGCGGTGCGCAATCCGCGGCGTACCGGAGCCACCGCGTCCGCGCTGGCCATCGGCCTCACCCTGGTCACCGGCCTCTCCGTGCTCGGCGTCACCATGGGCAGGGCCGTGGACAAGATGACCACGGACAACATCAAGGCCGACTACATGTTCTCCATGGCCAACGGGGGCTCGCTGGACGCGTCGGCGCTCAGCGCCCTGGAGAAGACGCCCGGCGTGTCGGCCCTCTCCCCGCAGACGGCCGCCGACCTCGAACTGAAGGGCGCCTGGGCCGCGGCCTCCGGTGTCGCCCCCGGTGACATCGAGCGGGTCATCAACGTCACGCCGGTCTCCGGCTCGCTGGACTCGCTCGCCAAGGGCGCGATCGCGGTCGCCGACGACACCGCGAAGAGCAGCGGCCTCAAGGTCGGCGACAGCGTGCCGGTGGAGTTCGCCGACGGCGAGAAGGCGGAGCTGACGGTCGGTGCGACGTACGAGGGCAACGAGTTCCTCTCGCCCGTCCTGCTCGACCAGAAGATCGTGGCCGAGCACGAGGCCAAGCCGTACATCCGGGAGATCTGGGTGAAGACGGACGGCGGCGCGAGCGCGGCGAACGAGAAGGCGCTCGTGAAAGCGCTGGGCCAGAACCCCGCGATCAACGTGATGGACCAGCAGGACATCCGCAATCAGTTCGGCGGCATGATCAACACGATGCTGAACATCATGTACGGGCTCCTGGGCATGGCCCTGCTCATCGCGGTGCTCGGTGTCATCAACACCCTGGCGATGTCCGTCTTCGAGCGTCAGCAGGAGATCGGCATGCTGCGGGCGATCGGCCTCGACCGCGGCAAGGTCAAGACCATGATCCGGCTGGAGGCCGTGGTCATCTCGCTCTTCGGCGCGGTGATCGGCATCGGCCTCGGCACCTTCCTGGGCTGGGCCATCGGCCAGACGGTCAAGGACTCGGTGCCGGGTTACGCGCTGGTCCTGCCGTGGGACCGGTTCGGCGTCTTCCTGCTGCTGGCCGCGGTGGTCGGCGTACTGGCCGCGATGTGGCCGGCCCGCAGCGCCGCGAGGCTGAACATGCTCGCCGCGATCAAGGCCGAGTAGGCGGCCGGACGGACCGCGGTACGCGCACGGTGAGGGGCCGGTCCCGGACGGGACCGGCCCCTCACCGTGCGCCGGACGTCATCCGGCCGCCGGGTTCCACGTCCGGGCGCGCAGCGGCATGCCCGACGCGCCGCCCTCCCCGGGCCGTACGGCGAGGACCTGGTTCACGCCGATCCTGTTGTGCTCGAAGGAGAGCGCGGAGGCCGCCATGTAGAGCCGCCAGACGCGGGCCCGCCCCTCGGAAGTCACCCGTACGGCCTCGGCCCAGTTGGCCTCCAGGTTGGCGACCCACCGGCGCAGCGTCAGGGCGTAGTGCTCCCGGATCGACTCGACGTCGCGGACCTCGAAGCCCGCCTCCTCCAGCGTCCCCACGGTCCGGCCGAGGGGCGCGAGCTCGCCGTCCGGGAAGACGTACGCGTCGATGAACTCGTCCACGTGGTACGCCTCTTCGTTCGGCTCGGGGCGCCGCGCGATCTGGTGGTTGAGCAGCCGGCCGCCCGGCTTCAGCAGGGCGAACAGGTCGTCGGCGTACTCCCGGTAGCGGACCGAGCCGACGTGCTCGGCCATCCCGATCGACGAGATCGCGTCGTACGGACCGTCCCTGACGTCCCGGTAGTCCTGCACCCGGATCTCGATGCGGTCGGTCAGGCCCTCGTCGGCGATGCGCTTGCGGGCGTACGCCGCCTGCTCCTTGGAGAGCGTGATGCCGGTGACCCGGGCGCCGTACTCGCGCGCCGCGTGGATGGCCATCGATCCCCAGCCGCAGCCCACGTCCAGCAGCCGCGTCCCTTCCCCGATCCCCAGCTTGCGGCTGATCAGGCCGAGCTTGGCGTACTGGGCCTCTTCGAGGGTCGCCCCCCCGGCGGAATCGTCGAAGTACGCGCACGAGTAGACCATCGAGGGGCCGAGCACCTGCTCGTAGAAGTCGTTGCCCACGTCGTAGTGGTGGCTGATCGCCTCCTTGTCGCGGCGCTTGGTGTGCAGCGGCCCCGTGCGGCGTCTGACCTCTTCGGCGGGCGGAGGCGGCGGCGGCCAGGGACCCACGAGGGCGACGAGGCCGCGGGCGGCGGCGCGCAGGCGGGGGTCGCGGACGGCGTGGACGGCCGACTTGGTCTCGGCGCCGCGCTCCCAGAGCAGTCCGGCGATGTGGTCGAGTGTCTCGTACAGGTCGCCCTCGATGTCGATCTCACCGGCCACCCAGGCGCGGGCCAGGCCGAGTTCGCCGGGCTTCCACAGCAGGCGGCGCAGCGCGCGGCGGCTGTGGATGACGAGGGCCGGGGCGCCGGAAGGGCCGGATTCACTTCCGTCCCAGGCCCGGATGCGGATCGGTAGAGCAGACCCGAGGAGTTCCTCGGCAAGCGTGGTCAGCCGCAGGGCGGCGTCGGCCATGGTGCGCACCTCCGTGACAGTGGAGCCCGGATTGTTCGGCGACGTTCTTCCCTCATTAACGCCGTCGTGCACCCGCCGCATCCCGGTACCGGGTAAGGGACCGGCACAGCGGATGGCCTCTACATGCACGGACGCCGTGGATCCGGTACGCCGAAGGGGCCGCCCGCACCACGGATGGCGGGCGGCCCCTTCGGGCTGCGCTGTACTGACTGCACGGCTGTCCGACTACCGGCCGGCCCGACTGGCCGGCCGGTCGGCTGCGGTCCGGCCACTGCCGGGCCACCGCCGTCTCACCGGGTCTTCCGGTGGGTCAGGAGGCCTTGGCCTTCTGGCCGCCGGCGGGCGCGCCCGCCTGGGCGGCCGGAGCCGGAGCCGGCTTGGCGGCCTCGTAGAACTCCTCGCGCGGAGTCTCCATGGCGCCGAGCGAGACGACCTCGCGCTTGAGGAACATCGCGAGAGTCCAGTCGGCGACGACGCGGATCTTGCGGTTCCAGGTGGGCACGGCCAGACCGTGGTAGCCACGGTGCATGTACCAGGCGAGACGGCCCTTGAGCTTGATCTTCATCTTGCCCATGACGATCATCGCGACGCCCTTGTGCAGGCCGAGACCGGCGACCGCACCCTTGTTGGCGTGGCTGTAGTCCTTCTGCGGGAAGCCGCGCATCCCGGAGATGACGTTGTCGCCGAGGACCTTGGCCTGACGCAGCGCGTGCTGGGCGTTCGGCGGGCACCAGGCGTTCTCGACGCCGGCCTTGCGGGCGGCGATGTCCGGGACCTGGGCGTTGTCGCCGGCGGCCCAGATGTAGTCGGTGCCCTGCACCTGGAGCTTCTCGGACGTGTCCACGTGACCGCGCGGGCCGAGCGGCAGGCCGTAGCGGGCCAGCGCCGGGTTCGGCTTCACGCCGGCGGTCCACACGATGGTGCTGGAGTCGACCTCCAGGCCGTTGTTCAGCACCACGTGGCCGTCCACGCAGGAGTCCATGCCGGTCTTGAGGTAGACCTCGATGCCGCGGCCCTCGAGGTGCTCCTTGCCCCACTTGCCGAGCTCGGGCCCGACCTCGGGGAGGATCTTGTCGGCCACGTCGACCAGCAGGAAGCGCATGTCCTCGCGCTTGACGTTGGTGTAGTACTTGGCCGCGTCGCGGGCCATGTCCTCCACCTCGCCGATGGTCTCGGCGCCGGCGAAGCCGCCACCCACGAAGACGAAGGTCAGCGCCTTGCGGCGGACGTCCTCGTCGGTCGTGGAGTCGGCCTTGTCCAGCTGCTCCAGGACGTGGTTGCGGAGGCCGATGGCCTCCTCCACGCCCTTCATGCCGATGCCCTGCTCGGCCAGGCCGGGGATCGGGAAGGTGCGGGAAACCGCGCCGAGCGCGACGACCAGGTAGTCGAAGGGCAGCTCGTAGGCCTCGCCGACGAGCGGCGCGACCGTGGCGACCTTGCGGTCCTGATCGATGGTGGTGACCCGACCGGTGAGCACCTCGGCCTTGGGCAGGACGCGTCGCAGGGGTACGACGACGTGCCTCGGCGAGATGCTGCCGGCGGCGGCTTCGGGGAGGAAGGGCTGGTACGTCATGTACGAGCGCGGGTCGACGACCGTGACGGTCGCTTCCGCGTAACGCATCTTCTTGAGGATGCGTCGAGCTGCGTACAGGCCTACGTACCCACCGCCTACTACGAGGATCCTGGGACGCTCCGTGGTGCTCATGCCATCGAGTATCCACCCCTCGGAGGGGGGTGGCTCGTGAGCCCCTTCACAAGCATCCCGGCCCCCTCTGCTACACTCCGCCGCCCACGTGACACAGGTCATGGCGGAGCAGGGGAACCACGGTGTACGACGGGACGTTGAAAACCCCTCGTGAGCTTGCCGTTCAGCCCTTTTCGGGGGCTGTACCACCGGTCCGCTTCACACCGGCGCAACGCGCCCGGAACCGTCCGAAATGCGAGTGGCGCACCCGAGTTGGGCGACGGAGGGGGCCCCGGACCCCCGATCGGGGGCCGAGAGCCCCCAATTCCTTGTGAAGAACTTCACGAAGTTCGTCGGCGGGAAGCCTCCGCGAGACCCGCAGGGGCCCCGGGAAGGGCCTGCGGGCCCCTCCCGGAGTCCCTCGGGACGGGCCCCCGTCCCCGCGGGCTCCCGGGCGCCCGCTCAGGCGATGGACCAGCCGATCCCGTCGAGGATGTCGTGCTCGCTGACCACGACCTCCCGGGCCCCGGTCCGTTCCATGATCTCCAGCAGTACCAGCGCGCCGGCCGCGATGACGTCCACCCGGCCCGGGTGCATGACGGGGATCGCGGCCCGCTCGTCGTGTGTCGAGGAGAGCAGCCGGCCGGTGATCTCCTCGACCCGCTCGTACGGGATCCGGGAGTGGTGGATCGCCGCCGAGTCGTACGTTCCGAGGCCCAGCGCGATCCCGGCCACGGTCGTCACCGAACCCGCGAGCCCGACGAGGGTGTGCGCCTCGCGCAGCGGCACGGTCTCCTCGGCGAGGTCGAGCGCGGCGCGGATGTCGGCCCGTATGGCGGCGACCTGGCCGGGGGCGGGCGGGTCGGTGACGGCGCCGCCCTGCACGAGGTGGCGCTCGGTCATCCGTACGCAGCCGATGTCGACGGAGCGGGCCGCCCGTACCCGGTCGTCGCCGACGACGAACTCCGTGGAGCCGCCGCCGATGTCCACGACGAGGTAGGGCCCGGTCAGGTCCTCGCGGCCCGTCAGCTCCCTGGTCGCGCCGGTGAAGGAGAACTCGGCCTCCTGGTCGCCGGTGATCACCTCGGGCTCCACGCCCAGGATGTCGTGGACGCCGCGTACGAAGTCCTCGCGGTTCTCGGCGTCGCGGGAGGCCGAGGTGGCGACGAACCTGACCTTCTCGGCGCCGTGCGCCGCGATGGCCTCGGCGTACTCGCGGCAGGCCGCGAAGGTGCGTTCCAGTGCCTCCGGGGCGAGGCGTCCGGTGCGGTCGACGTCCTGGCCGAGCCGAACGATCCGCATCCGGCGGTCGATGTCGGTCAGCTCCCCCGTCGCGGGGTCGGCGTCGGCGACGAGCAGGCGGATGGAGTTCGTACCGCAGTCGATGGCGGCCACCCGGGTCACTTGCCGTCCTCCTGACCGGTGGCGCCCTCGGCGCACGGCGTCACGCACGGGCCCTTGGCCCACCACTCGGGCAGCAGCGCGAGCGCCTCGTCGCCGAACGGGTTCACCCCGGGGCCGGCCGCCAGCGCGTGGCCGACCAGCACGTGCAGGCACTTCACGCGGTCCGGCATGCCGCCGGCGCTCGGGAAGCCCTGGAGCACCTCGATCGCGTCACGGCGCCGGATGTAGTCCTCGTGGGCGGCGCGGTAGGCGGCGGCCAGCTCGGGGTCCTCGGCGAGGCGGTCCTGCATCTCCTTCATCAGGCCGGAGCCCTCCAGGGTGCCGATCGCCCCGGCCGCGCGCGGGCAGGTCAGGTAGTACAGCGTCGGGAACGGCGTGCCGTCCTCCAGGCGCGGGGCCGTCTCGACCACGTCCGGCTGTCCGCACGGGCAGCGGTGCGCGATGGCGCGCAGTCCGCGCGGCGGGCGGCCCAGTTGCAGCTTGAACGCGGCGATGTCCGCCTCGGTGGGCTCGGTGCGCGGGGTGGTCGGGGGTGCGGCGTCCATGCGTGCGTTCGTGCCTTCGTGTGTGTCGTGACTGCTGATGACTGGTTACTGCGCTGCTGACCGCTGGTCACTTGGCCGGGCGGTCGGCCTGGTCGACGCCGTCCCAGAGGTTGGTGTACCAGGGGCGGCCGGTGCCTTCCCGGTCGTCGCGGCGCTTGTCGCGCGCGCCGGGGTCGATGACGGTGAAGCCCGTCTCCCCCGGCCGTACGAGGTGGAGGTGCTCGCGGGCGAGGCGCTCGATGTACGCGTCGTCCTTGAGCCGGGCCTTCTCGTCGCGGAGCTCCTCGACGCGCCGGCCGGCCTCCCGCATCTTGCGCTGCTGGTCGGCGATCTCGCCGCGCTGCGACACGTACTGACGCATCGGGTAGGCGAGGGCCACGACCAGCGAGCACAGGACCAGGACGAGGAGCGCGGCCCGGCCGGTGAGCCGGGAGCGGCGGGCCTGACGGCGGGTCTGCGAGCGGTAGACACGGGCGGCGGTCTGCTCGCCGAGCACCCGCAGCCTGGTCGCGGTGGAGAACCGGTCCCGGTCCTTCCCGGCCATGTCTCCCGCCTCCCCTGCCGTTACGCACGTACGTCCCCGGACACGGTACGGGACCGCGGCCGGGGACGTACGTACGACGGGCTGAGCTGTTACGCCCTGCTGTGCCTAATCAGTTCGCGGAGCGAAACCGCGGGAAGGCGGAACGGCCGGCGTACACCGCCGCGTCGTCGAGGATCTCCTCGATGCGCAGCAGCTGGTTGTACTTGGCGACGCGCTCGGAGCGGGCCGGGGCGCCGGTCTTGATCTGGCCGCAGTTGGTGGCGACGGCGAGGTCGGCGATGGTGACGTCCTCGGTCTCGCCCGAGCGGTGCGACATCATGCACTTGAAGCCGTTGCGCTGCGCCAGCTCGACGGCGTCCAGGGTCTCGGTCAGCGAACCGATCTGGTTGACCTTCACGAGCAGCGAGTTGGCGGCGCCTTCCTCGATGCCGCGCGCCAGGCGCTCCGGGTTGGTGACGAAGAGGTCGTCGCCGACGATCTGGACCTTGGTGCCCAGCTTGTCGGTGAGGACCTTCCAGCCGGCCCAGTCGTCCTCGAAGAGCGGGTCCTCGATGGAGACGAGCGGGTACGCCGCCACGAGCTCCTCGTAGTACTCCGTCATCTCGGCGGCCGAGCGGGACTTGCCCTCGAACTCGTAACTGCCGTCCTTGTAGAACTCGGACGCGGCGACGTCGAGCGCGAGCGCGATCTGCTCACCGGGGACGTAACCGGCCTGCTTGACGGCCTCGAGGATGAGGTCGAGCGCGGCGCGGTTGGAGTCCAGGTTCGGCGCGAAGCCGCCCTCGTCGCCGAGGCCGGTGGACAGGCCCTTGGACTTCAGGACGGACTTGAGGGTGTGGTAGACCTCCGTGCCCCAGCGCAGGGCCTCGGAGAACGACTCGGCGCCGATCGGCGCGATCATGAACTCCTGGATGTCGACGTTGGAGTCGGCGTGCGACCCACCGTTGAGGATGTTCATCATCGGAACGGGCAGCAGGTGCGCGTTCGGGCCGCCGAGGTAGCGGAAGAGCGGCAGGTCGGACGCCTCGGAGGCGGCGTGCGCGACGGCGAGGGAGACGCCGAGGATGGCGTTGGCGCCGAGGGAGCCCTTGTTCTCGGTGGCGTCCAGGTCGAACATGGCCTGGTCGATCAGGCGCTGCTCGGTGGCGTCGTAGCCGACGAGCTCCGGGCCGATCTGCTCGATGACGGCGAGGACGGCCTTCTCGACACCCTTGCCCTGGTAGCGGTTCGGGTCACCGTCGCGAAGCTCAATGGCCTCGAACGCTCCGGTGGAGGCACCGGACGGAACAGCAGCACGACCGGTGCTGCCGTCGTCGAGGCCGACCTCGACCTCGACCGTGGGATTGCCTCGGGAGTCCAGGATTTCCCGGGCTACGACGACGTCGATGGACGGCACGAGCATCTCCTTCTGGGATGTGACGCTATGGGGTGCAGGGTCACTTTGGCCTTGCGACAAGAGCCTAACCGGCCCGGGGGCGTCGATCGGCCGTTCGCCCGCCCCCTGGGACAAGAAGAGGCCCGAATACCCGCAATAGCGGACGTAACTCTTGGATGTGCGGAACGGCGTTCCGGTCTACTGATCAGTAAGGGAAAAGAGGAAACCCCGGCCCGGCGCGCACGGGGGAAGCGCGCCGGACCGGGGTGCTCCGGGGGAAACGGGTCAGCTGAGGTGCAGCTGCTGGCCCGCGTAGATGACATCGGCGTCGTCGACGATGTCCTTGTTCAGCTCGAAGAGCTTCTCCCAGCCGCCCTTGACCTTCTTCGCTTCGGCGATCTTGCCGAGGGTGTCGCCGGACTTGACCTTGTACTCGCCGTCGCCCTTCTCGATGACCTTCGGGGCGGCGGGCTTCGCGGTCTCGGCCTTCGGCGCGGAGCGGACCTCGCTGCGCGAGGCGGGCTGCTCGGCGGCGCGCGGGGCGGCCTGCTCCTGCGTCTGCTGCGGCTGGGGCGCGGCCTTCTGCGGCTGCGCCTGCTGCTGCGAGGAGCCGGAGGTGTCGACACCCGGGTCGACGCCGTCGTTGGTCAGACCGCCGGCGCCGGCGCAGGCCCAGGCACCCGGGCCCTGCATGTCGAGGAGCTTCTCGGCGGTGGCTATCTGCTGGGCCTTGGAGGCCTTGTCGGCGGTGGGGGCGTACTGCGTGCCGCCGGCGGCGGCCCAGCTGGACGCGGAGAACTGCAGGCCGCCGTAGTAACCGTTGCCCGTGTTGATGGACCAGTTGCCGCCGGACTCGCACTGGGCGACAGCGTCCCAGGTCTCGACGGAGGCGGCGGAGGCCGACGTCGCGCCCATCAGCGGGACGGCGACAGCGGCGCCGGTGATGCCGGCGAACGTGGCGATACGAACGGCCTTCGACGGACGACGGTGCTTGGCCTTGCCGGAAAACAGCATGCGACATCTCCTCACCGACGCCTACGAGGTGAGCTGTCGGGTTCGGGCCAATGAGTGCCCGGCCGCGCGACCTGCGTCGCGCGCCTTAACCCCAAGCCGGTTCCGTCCGTCTTCCGACGTCCGGGCCCGGCGCCTACCTGGGTCCCCCGCTCCTGCCTACGGCGCTTTACGCGTCGGTTCCCCCCGACCGACGGCAGGATTCGGCGTGACGGTCGACGGGGCCCGCGATGGCGAGCGGTTCGACCGTAAACACATGAGCCCTCGATGTTCAAAGAGGAGCATCACGGAAATATCGCCCATTCGCGCCCCCGCCCGACCCCCATCCGCGCAGGTCAGAGGCGAGACTGACGGACCGTTCGGGCCGGCCGCGTGATATGAGGCAAAGAGATCCATGTCTCACTGTCTCCAATGCGGACATAGCGGCCCGAACTGCCCCCGTTTTCAGTTCAGATCGAGGCTTTGGCCAGGGACGATGAGGTCCGGATCGGACCCGACGGTCTTCTCGTTCGCGGCGTAGAGCGCCGGCCAGCCGCCGCGCACGTCATGCGCGTCGGCGATGTCCCAGAGGCTGTCGCCGGTGCGGACGGTGTAGTCCTTGTCCTTGTCCTTGCCCTTGTCCGCGTCCGCGCCCGCGTCCGCGTCCGCGCCCGCGTCCGCGTCCGCGCCTGCGTCCGTGTCCGCTCCCGCTTCCTGCTCACCGGCCGTGCCGACCGCGTCGCGTGTCGGACCGTCACCTCGCGAGGCGTGGCGGCCCGATTCGCGCTCGATGCCCGAGTCGCCAGTTATGGCGTCCGCGTCCTCCCGGGCCTTTTCGCCGCGGTGCTTGCCCGTGGAGGCGCTCTTCCCGGGGGTGGCCTCAGCGGCCTCACGGGCGGGCGCGTCGGACGTCTCGGCGTCGGCGGTGGCCTCCGCGGCATCGGCGGCGTCGGCCGACGGGGGCGCCGTCGGCTCGGCGGACTTCTCGGCTCCGGCCGCCTTTCCGTCCGAGGAAGCCTCCGGAGCCGTGGAACTCTTCGGCGTCCCGGTCCTGGAGCCGGTCTTGGAGCCGGTCTTGGAGCCGGTCTTGGAGCCGGTCTTCGGTGCGGCATCCGGCTCGGCGGTCGCGCCGCCACTCGGCCCGGCGTCCTCACCCTCCGTCAGGCCCGAGATGAGCGCGCAGCTCGGCCACGCCTGCGGTCCCTGTGCGGCCAGTACCTTCTCGGCCACCTGGATCTGCTGGGAGCGGCTGGCGAGGTCGGCGCGCGGCGCGTACGCCGTACCGCCGAAGCGCTGCCAGAGTTCCGGCGAGAACTGGAGTCCGCCGTAGTAGCCGTTGCCGAGGTCGGCACTCCACATGCCGCCGCTCTCGCAGTCGGCCACCCGGTCCCAGGTCGCGGCTTCGGCAGCGTTCGCGCCGGTCGCGCCGAGCAGCGGGATGGCGATGGCCGATCCGGCGACTCCTGCCGCGACGACGAGAGCTGGAGCCTGACGGGGTCGGCGGTGTCTACCGTTCCCGGAGCGCATGCGGTGGCCTTTCGAGTGGCGGCTGAGGTCGACGGTGAACGTAGCCGCACTCGAACGTCTGTCACAAGTCGATACAGCGGAGATCACATGAAGGTCTCGCTCTTGACGTACCGTCACTTCCGTTCTGTCCCGAACTGCACGGGCAAAGTGCGCAATCCGCGCATAATGAGCCCGCCGCGCCACCGCAGATCATCAGGTTCTGCCGCAAGTCGCAGATCGGGAAGGCGGCGCAGCAGCGTCGCGATCGCCGTCTGCCCTTCCAGCCGGGCCAGCGGCGCGCCGAGGCAGTAGTGGATGCCGTGCCCGTACCCGAGGTGCTGGTTGTCGCGGCGCGAGAGGTCGAGCGTGTCCGGGTCGTCGAAGCGCTCGGGGTCCCGGTCGGCCGCGGCGAGCACGACGAGCACGGGGTCGCCCACCGCGATGTCCCGGCCGCCCAGGGTCAGCGCCTCGGTGGCGTACCGCCAGGTCGCCAGCTCCACCGGGCCGTCGTACCGCAGAAGTTCCTCGACGCCCGTGGCGAGCAGTTCCGTGTCCCCCTCGTCGAGGGCGCGCTGGAGGCGCTCGCGCTGCTCCGGGTTGCGCAGGAGCGCGTACACGCCGTTGCCGATGAGATTGACCGTCGTCTCGAAGCCCGCGAAGAGCAGGATGAAGGCCATCGCGGCGGCCTCGTTCTCGGTGAGGTGCTCGCCGTGGTCGCTGGCGCGGATCAGGCCCGAGATGAGGTCGTCGCCGGGCTCCTCCCGCTTGCGGTGGATGAGCTCGGCGAGATAGTTGCGCATCTTCTTCACCGACCGGGCGACGCCGCCGCGCGGCCCGCCGCCGTGGCGGATCATCATGCCGGCCCAGTCGCGGAAGTCGTCCTGGTCCTCGCGCGGTACGCCGAGCAGGTCGCAGATCGCGTGGATGGGGAGCGGGAAGGCGAAGTCGTGGATGAGGTCGGCCTCCCCCTTCTCCAGGAAGGCGTCGATCAGCCGGTCCGTCAGTTCCTGTACGCGCGGGGCGAATTCGGCGACCGTGCGCGGCGTGAACGCCTTCGACACCAGACGCCGCAGCCGCGTGTGGTCCGGCGGGTCGATGTTCAGCAGGTGCGTCATCAGGTCGGCCTTGCGCTCGCCCGGAATGCCGGTCCTGCCCTTGGCGTGCGCGGAGCCGCTGTGGTGGGCCGGGTCCTTGGAGAGCCGCTGGTCCGCGAGTGCCTGGCGCGCGTCGGCGTAGCGCGTCACCAGCCATGCCTCGACCCCGCTGGGCAGCGTCGTCCGGTGGACGGGCGAGTGCTCGCGCAGCCAGGCGTACGCCGGGTAGGGGTCGGTGGCGAACTCCCAGGTGAAGAGTTCGGGCACGGGGCCCTCGGACGCGGGTTCGGGGGTGTTCTGGTGGTGCGGCACGCCGTCGACCGTATCCCCTCGCCCCCGGCCGCCGGACGCGGGCGAACAGGCGCGACCGCGTCCGGGGCGGGCCGGCCGGCCGGGGCGGGCTAGTCCTTGTGGCCCTCCGCCGCCCGGATCGCGTCGCGGTACGTGCGGGCCGCGGCCCGCAGCGCCGCTTCGGGGTCGACGCCGGACTCCTCCGCCCGTACCGCCATGGCCAGCAGTTCGTAGCCGATGCCCTCGCCCGCCGGGAGCGGCACGCCGAGGTGGGCGCCGCGTACGCGCGAGGAGAGCTTCGCGACGAGGGCCAGGCCGGGCTGGCCGAGGGGGACGCCGTCCGTGACCGAGTCGCGCTGCTTCTCGGCCGCCTTCGTCCGCAGCCAGTGCGCCTTGACCTCCTCGGGGGTCTCGGCGGTCTCGTCGCCGAAGACGTGCGGGTGGCGGTGGATGAGCTTGTCGACGATCGTGCCCGCGACGTCGTCGATCGAGAAGGGTTCGTCCTGGTCTTCCTGGGCGATGCGTGCGTGGAAGACGACCTGGAGGAGTACGTCGCCGAGCTCCTCGCGGAGTTCGTCGCGGTCGCCGTCCTCGATCGCCTCGACGAGCTCGTACGCCTCCTCGATGCCGTACTTCGCGAGGCCCTTGTGGGTCTGGCGCGAGGACCACGGGCATGCGAGGCGGATGCGGTCCATGACCTGGACCAGGTCGAGGAGGCGGGCGCCCGGCAAGTCGTACGAGCCGGGCAGCAGCTCCAGGTCGGGCATCTGGACCCGGCCCGACCCGGCCAGCCTCGCCAGGCCGTCGGTCAGGGCCTGGTCGCCCTCGCCGGACGGGACGACGACCACCGTGCGGTCGCCCTCGCACGCGTCGATCAGCTCCTGGGCGGTCGGGGCGGCGTGCTCCACGGTGACGCCCGCCTCGCGCAGGTACGGCAGCTGCGGGTGGTCCGCGTCGGCGCACACCACCAGGTCGGCGTCGCGCAGCGTCTGCCAGGCGGGCCAGGAGAGGAGCCCTGGGGCGACCCGGTGGCTGGCGGTGAGGAGGACGATACGGCCGGGGGCGGCGGGCGCGGGGGCGGGTGCTTCGCTGGTCACCCCTCGAACGTACCCCGGCGGTACGACAGCCCGGGGCCGCCCCCGGCCCCGGGCCTGCCGGACGGGCGGGGGCTAGGCGCCCGCCTGCTGCGCCTCGGGGGCGGTCGCCTCCTTGGTGACCTGGGTGATCCACGGGGCTTTGTAGTCGCCGAGCTCCATCTTCTGGTCGTCCCACGTGCCGTAGCGCGGGTTGACGTCGATGTCGAGCTTCTCCGACGCGGCGACGAACGCCTCATTCACCTTCTGCTGGCCCTCGGGGGTGTTGGTCGCGCCGATCTTCTCGGCGAGCTTGCCGACCAGGACGTCCCTGCGGATCGCGTCGTCGATCTGGTCGGGGGCGACGCCGCGCTGCTGGAGGTACATCGCGGCGAGCTGCTCCTCGCCGCCGGCCTGCTCGGCCGCCTCCCCCCGCGCGGTCTGGATCTCCTTGCGGCTCACGCGCGCGCCGGCGTCGTCCGCGGCCCGCTGCACGATCCGGTCCACGATGAGGTCGTAGAGCTTGGCGCGCCCGAGCTGCCCGGTCGCGCCGACGAGCTGGGCGGACTGCGGCGAGGTCTGCTGGGCCTGGCGTACGTCCTTGACCTGCGACTGGAGGGCGGAGACCTCGATACGACCGCCACCCACGACGGCCGCGGCCCCTGGATGTGCCTCGTTGCCGCAGGCGGCGAGGAACGGCGCCGCGACCAGAAGCGCGGTGGAGAGGGAGAGCGCGGTGCGACGGCGGCGGTGCAAAGGGGGCCTCCCGGCGGTGATCGTGCGGCATCGCGGCGAAAGTGCGACGAACGACCTTGCGGTGATCGATGTTAGGCAGTCGGAGTGGTCCGGGCCACTGATTCGCCCAACGATTCGTTCGTGTTCGTGGATGCGCCGCCCCGGGAATTCCGGGAGGGGCCGCCGAGCATGATCGTGCGGGAGACGACGAAGGTGATGGGGATCGCGGCCGCCGCGGCGATCAGCGGGGCGTACGTGCTGTGGAGACGCAGGACGTCCACGAGGAGATAGACACCGCTGGTCGTGATCACGAAGTTGGCGGCGTTGGTGAGCGGGAAGAGCAGGAACTTCCGCCAGGTGGGGCGCGTGTTGTAGGTGAAGCGGCAGTTGAGGAAGAAGGAGCCGGTCATGCTGACGGCGAAGGCCAGGACGTGCGCGGCGACGTACGGCAGCCGGAGCAGGAACAGCAGGTAGCAGGCGTAGTACGTCCCGGTGTTCACCACACCCACCAGGGCGAACCTGACCAGCTGGCGGCGGATCATCGGCGTACGAGCTCCCGGTTCCGCGGGTGGGCGGCCGCTGTCTCCACGTTCGTCGCCTTCACCAGGAAGTGCGGGCGCCGTTTCACCTCGTAATAGATGCGTCCGACGTATTCACCGACGACGCCGATCATCAGCATCTGGACCCCGGCGAGCGCGGTGACGGCGACGAGCAGCGTCACATAACCAGGGGTTTCCACTCCGTTCACGAGGGTGACACCGACGATCCACGCCGAATACACCATGGCGACGGTGAGCAGCAGCAGGCCGAGATAGAGCGCGGCCCGCAGCGGCTTGTCGTTGAAGGAGAGCAGGCCGTCGAGTCCGTAGTTGAGCAGTTTCGAGAAGGTCCATTTCGAGCGGCCCTCCTCGCGTACGGCATTCTCGTACTCGAAGGTGACGGTGCTGAATCCGACCCAGGCGAAAAGGCCCTTGGAGAAGCGGTTGTACTCGGTGAGTCCGAGTACGGCGTCGACGCTGCGGCGCGACAGCATGCGGAAGTCACCGACGCCGTCGACGAGCTCGACGTCGACCAGGCGGTTGATGATCCGGTAGTACGCACGAGCGGTAAGCGTACGCGTGACCCGGTCGCCCTTCCTGGTGCGGCGGGCGACGACCTGGTCGAAGCCCTGCTCGTGCAGCGCCACCATGCGGCGGACGAGCTCGGGCGGGTGCTGGAGGTCGGCGTCCATGATGACGACGGCCTCGCCCGAGGCGTTGCGCAGGCCGGCCAGCATCGCCGCCTCCTTGCCGAAGTTCCGGCTGAAGGAGACATAGCGCGTGCGCGGATCGGATTCCGCGATCTCCTGGAGGACGGAGAGCGTGCCGTCCTTGCTCCCGTCGTCGACATAGACCAGCTCGACGGGGTGGCCGAGGCTGCCGAGTTCTTCCGTCACGCGCTCGTGGAAGCGGCGGATGATCTCCTCTTCGTTGAAGCACGGAACGACAATTGAGATGAGCACGGCTCTCCCGGTGGTTTCGCACAGTCGCAGCAGGCGAAGACAGACGTTCAGCGAAGAACAGCCCCCGCATGTGGCGGAGTCCGACTCTCCGCGTGACGTGTCGGCAACCAATGGGTGAACTCGCCGTTTTCTGCGGGATTTTGGGCGGCCCCGATGTCATGGAGATCTCTTTTTCCGTCACATGCTGGCCTATTCGATATCGGGCGCAGTAGAAGGATCAACATGTCGATTACGGAACCGGCCAGAGGCCGTGCGGCGGCGCTGTCCGCGCTGATCACGGTGGTGGCGGTGTGCGCCGGTGACGCGCTCGCCCGCTCCTTCCCCTTCGGGCCGCGCACGCGCAGCGTCAATGACCTGGGCAACCAGTTCGTGCCGTACCACACCCGCCTGTGGGACCTGCTGCACGGACGCGCGGACGGCGGGGTGCTGGTCAACTGGCAGTCCGGGTACGGCACGAGCTTCCTGCCCGACATCGGCACGTACCTCGGCAGCCCCTTCGCGCCGCTCGTCGGGCTCTTCCCGCGCGACGAGATCGACCTCGCCGTCTACGTCGTCACCGTGCTGAAGATGGCCGCGGCGGCGGCCGCGATGACCGTGCTGCTGCTCGCCCTGCGCGGGGGCGGGGACCGGTGGTGGGCCGCGGGGGTGCTCGGTTCGTCGTACGCGCTGTGCGGGTGGGCGGTCACCGAGGCCGTCTACAACCCGATGTGGATGGACGGCCTGATCGCGTTCCCGCTGCTGTGCCTGGTGGGCGAGTGGGCGCGTACGGGCCGCCGGCGCGTCCTGGGGCCGGTGGTCGTGGCCGTGGCGTGGACCGCGAACTTCTACACGGCGTACATGGCGACGCTCGGGGCCGGGCTCGTCCTGCTGCTGCGGCTGCTCACCGCCGACGCAGCCGCGCCCGTGCGGGAGCGGCTGCGCGTACTGCTGCGCGCCGCTCTCACCACCCTTCTGGGCACAGGTCTGGCGGCGCCCGTGCTGGCCGTCGTCTTCCTCGGGTCGACCCACGCGTACCCGGGCTGGACACGGGAGTTCGAGCCCGCCGGCTGGGCCGATGTGTTCGCCCGCGCGCTTCCGGCGACGTACAGCTTCTTCACGCCCGCCGTCTTCCTCGGCACCGGCGCGCTGCTGCTCGCCGCCACGCTGCTCCTGAACCGGGCGGCGCCGAGGCGCGAGCGGCGGGCGTGGACGCTGCTCGCGGCCGTGGTGGCGGTGTCGTTGCAGTGGGGGCCGACGCACCTGGTGTGGCACGTCTTCGCGACGCCGAACGGCAGCCCGTACCGGCAGACGTTCGTGCTGGCCGGGGTCCTGGTGATGGCGGCCTGGGTGTCGCTCTCGTACGGCTGGCCGGGGCGGCGCGCACTGCTCGGCGGGGCCGGCCTGGTCGCGGTCGTGGCCCTGGGCGCGGTGACCAGCCCGCGGATCACCTCCTGGACGTATCCGCTCGCGGTGGCCGGGGTGGCGGCGACGGTGGGCGCGGTGGTGCTGGCGCGGCGCGCGGAACACCGGGCCCGTCCGGCGGCCGGGGCCCGGGGGCCGGTGCCGGTCCCCGCCCGCGGCAGGGGGCTCGCGGTGGCCGCCGCGCTGCTGCTGGCCGGCGCGCAGGTGGCGCAGGCCGCCGTGACCACCGCGTACGCCGACCGGCAGCGGCTGGCGCACCTCGACGACTACGCGCCGTGGGGCGACCGGCAGCGGGCCCAGGCGGACGCGGTGGCGGACGCCGACGGGTGGCCCGCCCACCGGACCGAACCCGGACGCGAACAGACCACCAGCAACGACCCGTTGACCGTGGGCGGCCAGGGCGCGGCGTACTACAGCAGCCACACGCCCGACGTCCTCACCCGCACGCTCGCCGCGCTCGGCGCCGGCTGGACGTCCAACGGCCGCTCCGTCCAGAGCGTCGACAACCCGGTGACCGACGCGGTCTTCTCCGTCGGCGCGCGCGTGCGCATGCCGCGCGACCCGCACCAGTCCTGGTCGCGGCCCGACGACCGCGGGGTGACGGTGACCCGCGCCACGGTGCCGCAGCTGGTCACCGTGCGCCCGCCCGGCCCCGAGCCGCGCTTCGGCGCCTCCCCCTTCCGCAACCAGGAGAAGCTCCTCGGCGCCCGCGTCTACATGCTCCCGCCCACCGCGCTGCGCGACGGGACGCTGACCGCCGTCTGCCCGGCCCGCAGCGAGGTCTTCCTCTGGGCCCCCGACTTCTTCGGTACGGCCCGGCTCGGCCGCGACGGCACGGAGAGCGACCTGCGCGGCGGCCTGCCCGCGCGGCGCGCCGCGATGCAGCCGCTCGGCGCCGTCCCGGACGACGGCCGCGTCACGATCACGCTGAAGGGCGACCGGGCCGGCGGGCTGCCGCGCGAGAGCGTCGGCTGCCTGGACCGCGGCCGGCTGGCCGCCGCCGTGGACGGTCTCAGGTCGAACGGCGCGGCCTCGGTGCGCGTCACCGGCAGCGGCGTACGCGCCGGCCTGCCGCCCGGCGCCGCCGGAACGGCCGTCTTCGCCGTGCCGCGCATCGCCGGCTGGAGCTGCGGCACGGACGGCGCGAAGGCCCGGCCCGCCGCTTCGTACCTGGGCCTGGTCGCCGTGCCCCTGGACGGCCGCTCCACGTCGGCCGCCGTGAGCTGCGAGTTCAGTCCCCCCGGGCTGCGCGCCGGTGGGTTCGCGGGCGGGCTGTCGCTGCTGGTCCTCGTCGCGGTGGGTGTGCTTCCGCGCGTACGGGCCCGGCGCAGGAGCCACACGAAGACTTCATCCGAGGACCACCGGCTCGTGACCCGCGCGGCATGAACCGCGGCGTACGGTCGGCCGTCCGCCCCCCACTCCCAGGACCGAAGCCAGAGGCGAACCCCATGCCATCTCTGCTGAGCAACCGGCTGACGAAGTGGGCCCTCGGCCCCGTCGCCGCGCTCGTCGACCAGCGCATCTCACGTCACACCGCCGGGCTCCGCGGCGAGATCACCGAACTCCGGCGCAAGCAGCACGGCGTCAGCATGCTGCTCGACCGCACCGGGCGCGGCCAGCACCGGATGCCAACGCCCGAGCAGATCGACACGCTCGTGCGTGAGGTCCGCGCCGTGACGGACGCGGGTGAGCGCGCCCGCCGCAACGTCACCGTCGCCTACCGCAACGTGGTGGCCCTGGAGGCGCTGGGCGTCGGCCGGATGGCGGGCGGTACGTCCAATGTGTGCGGCAAGCTCGCCACCGTCCCGCTGCTCGCGCGGCCGCAGGGCGAGGAGCACGGCGCACCCGGCGGACTCGACGTACTGGAGATCGGCACGCTGCACGGGCTGTTCGCGGCCGCGCTGATGCGGATGCTGCACCGGGCGGGCATCGAGGCGACACTGACGATCGTCGATCCGCTGGCGGGCTCGCAGCTCCAGCCGGGCACCTCCGACTACGAGGAGCCGACGGGGACCCCGGTCCGCGAGGACGTCGTACGGGCCAACCTGGCGCTCGGCGGCGGCCGTCCCGGCACCGGGGCGCGCATCCGGCAGGGCTTCTCGGAGGACCCGCGGGTGCGGGCGGAGGTCTCCGACCGGAAGTACGGCGTGATCGTCGTCGACGGCGACCACTCCTTCGAAGGCGTCCGCGCCGACCTGGAGTGGGTGGAGCTGATCGCCGCGCCCGGCGGTGTCGTCGTGCTCGACGACTACGGCGACGGGCGCTGGCCCGGGGTCAAGGAGGCGCTGGACAAGCACCTGGCGGGCGGTGACAGCCGGCTCACGATGGTGGGCCGGGTCGCCACCTCCGCCTTCCTGCGGGCGCGCTGACCCCTCGGGCGTTCCCGGTTCTCAGACGTCCCGCATCCGCCGGTGCCGGTCGAGGGCGCGGCGCACCTCGGCCGGCAGCGGGTGGTACGGGCCGTACACGCGCTCGGCGTCGTACAGCAGGCTCTGCAACTGGCTGTGCGCGGCGGCGTGGTCGCCCATGGCGAGCAGCAGGTTCGCCGTGCGGTGGCGGATGTCGAAGGCGCGGGCGGTGGCGTCGGCCGCCGCCGGTCCGCCCCCGTACTGGTTCTCGTAGTACGGGAGCAGGGCGCGGTACTCGGCGAGCGCCGCGGCCGGCTCGCCCAGCTGCTCCAGGCACTGCGCCGCCTCGTACCGGAACTGGAGCGCCTGCGGGTCGGCCAGGCCCGCCTCGGCGGCACGGTCGTCGGCGAGGCGGCGGAGCTCGGGCAGGGCGCGGCGGTACTGCCCGTCGTCCAGCAGCGTCGCGGCGTACTGCTTGCGCAGGATGCGCACGACCGGGGAACGCTCGCCGTGCTGGGCGGCGGCCACCGGGAGGATCCCGCCGAGGATGTCGACGGCCTGCGTGATCCGCCCCTCGCCGAGCAGCTGCTTGACCTCGTCGACGGCGCCCGCGACGTCCGGCTGCGCCTGCGCGGGGGCGGGCTGGGCGGCGGGCGGGGTGGTGGCGCGGTCGGGCCAGGGGGCGTGCGGGCGCAGGAAGGGGCGGGTCGGGTCGAGGGGGCCCGACGGGATGCCGCCGTGGGCCGGCAGCATCGGGGCCAGGGCCTCGTAGACCTCCTGGGCGGAGGACGGGCGGTGCTGGGGGTCCTTGGCGAGCAGCCGCAGGACCAGCGCTTCGAGCGGCTCGGGGACGTCCTGGCGGAGCTGGCGGACGGGGAGCGGCGGCTCGTAGAGGTGGCGGTGGAGGACGCCCAGGACGGTCGATCCGGCGAAGGGGACGTTGCCGCTGAGGAGTTCGTGCAGGAGGACACCGAGGGCGTAGAGGTCGGTGTACGGGCCGACCGCGCCGCCCATCGCCTGCTCGGGCGCCATGTAGGCGGGGCTGCCGATGGGCGAGCCGGTGTGGGTGAGGCGGGTGGTGTCGGTGTCGAGGACGGAGGCGACGCCGAGGTCGAGGACGGTGACCGTGCCCTCGGGCTTGACCATGACGTTGCGCGGCTTGAGGTCGCGGTGGACGATCGGCACGGCGTGCACGGCGGACAGCACGGCGCAGAGCTGGGCGGCGACGGAGACGGCCCACGGCCAGGGGTAGGGGTCGTGCTCGGCGAGGTGGTCGGCGAGGTCGGCGCCCTCGACGTACTGCATGACGAGGTAGAGGTCGTCGTCGTCGTTGCCCGCGTCGTGGACGGTGACCAGGCCCGGGTGGTCGACCTGGGCGGTGACGCGGCACTCGCGCACGAAGCGGCGGCGCATCTCGTCGGCGGCGGTGGCGGCGGCCATCCGGTCGGGGCGCAGCAGCTTCACGGCGACGCGGCGGTCGAGGCGCTGGTCGTACGCCGTCCAGACCTGGCCCATGCCGCCCTGTCCGATGACGGTGGACAGCTCGTAACGCCCGGCGATGATCCGTCCGTTCACCGGGGCTGGTCCCCCCGCTGGTCCTTGTTGCGCAGGAGGTCGCTGAGCTCGTCGAGCTCGGCGCGGACCTGGTCCATGCGGTGGGGGGTCTGCTGGGGCTGTGCCCGGGGCTGGGGGGCCGGGGCAGGGGCCGGCGCCGGGACGGGCGCGGGCGCCGGGTTGACCACCGGGGTGCTCGCGTACGGGTTGGGGTAGCCGTACTGCGGCGGGGCGGCCTGCGGGACGTACGGGGGCTGCGGGATCTGCGGGGCCCGCGCGGCCCCGGAGTGCTGCGGGGCGTGCGGAGCCTGCGGGTTGTACGGCCCGTACGGGACGCGCGGAAGGCCGGCCCCCGGGCCCGTGGCGGCGAGCCGCGCGTGGTGCTTGATGTCGAAGACCAGGAAGTACACGGCGCTCGCCGCTCCGAGGAGCAGGACGCAGGACATGGCGATGTCGGTGGAGACGTGCCCCTCGGGCATCTCGCCGACGACGGCGAAGGCCGCGATCGCCGCCGGCAGGCTCAGCCAGGCGGCCCCCCAGTCGACCGGGCGCCCGCGCAGGATCGCGACGCGGAACAGCGGCACGCACGACAGCATTCCGCAGCTGATGACGGCGCAGGCCGTGAACAGCACGCGCAGGGTGATGACGACGCCTTCACTGCGGACTGGCGGCGCGCTGCCGGAGCCGTGCATGGGTGCTCCTGAAGACCTGGTGAGAGACGTGAGCGGGACACGCGTGGAGACGCGCGCTTCGAGCGTATACACCGACACCGACAACGGCCCATGGGTTGTACGGATCCGGTGTGGCACAGCTCACTCCGGTCGTACGGTCCCGTCCGTCAGGCCGTCGTACATCCCCTGCACCAGCTGTTCGCCGAGCCGGCCCGCCCGCCGCAGCGCGGCCTCGAACTCCGCGAGCGCGCGGAAGCGTTCGCCGTACCGCCGCTGGTCGGCGAGCGGCAGCCGGGGCAGCTGGAGGCGGCGCACGTCGAGCCGGGTCGAGGTGGAGGCGTAGCTGCTGGCCTGCCGGTTGTTCGCGGTACCGCGCAGGAACCCGGCGAGGAACCAGGGATCGACGGCCGCCGGATCCGGGCGCAGCAGCTGGAGGCCGCGGCCGAGGGCGGCGCCCGCGGTGGCCTCGTCGACGACGCGTACGACCGAGCCTCCGCCGAGCACGGGCACGACCACGTCGCCCTCCTCGACCAGCACGGGGGTTTCCGCCGGGCCTTCGGGGAGCGTGCCCGAGGGCGGCGCTGCGGCGAGGACGTCGTGCTCGGTGAGGACGGGCTCCCCGGAACCGGCTCCCGCGCCGCCCGCGCGCAGCACGAGCGCTCCCGCCCTGGCGAGTTCGCCGACGGTGGTGGTGGGCCAGCGGGGGGGCTCGGCGGACTCGACGGCGGGGGGCGTCAGTTCGGCGGTCGTCCGCAGCGTGTCGGCCAGCCGTTCGCGTACGCCGGCGAGTTCGGCGGCGCCGCCGCCCGCGGCCGGGGGCGGCAGGTGGCGGGCGGGGGCGAAGTCCACGTCGTCGTCGAGCAGCTCGATGACGGACACCGCGCGGCTGACGCCCGGACGCTCCTCGACGGTGCCGTGGCGGTCGAAGGCCTGCCAGGTGTCGAGGACGGCGGTGTGCAGGGCCTGCCAGTCGAGCTTGTCGCGGCCGGCGGCGGAGAGGTCCGCGGTGTCGACCAGGAGCATTTCGTGCGAGGGCCGGCCCCCGGGCACGGGCTTGCGCAGGATCCACAGGTGGAGGGGGATGCCGTACGGGGGCGCGGCGCCCGCGGGCAGCGCGACGACGGCGCGCAGGGCGCCGCGCCGCAGCAGGTCGGCGCGGATACGGCGGCCGGAGCGGCGGGAGGCGGCGGCGGGCGGCATCAGCAGGACGGCGGTGCCGCCCTCGCGCAGCCGGGCGAGGGCGTGCTGGACCCAGGCGAGTTCGGACTCCGTACGGGCCGGGAAGCCGTACTCCCAGCGGGGGTCGTACGCCAGCTCGTCGTGGCCCCAGTTGCGTTCGTTGAACGGCGGGTGGCAGATCACGGCGTCGGCGGCGAGGTGCGGGAAGGCGTCGGCGCGCAGTGAGTCGGCCGCGGTCACCCGCACTTCGGCCGGGCCGGTCCCGGTCCGCAGGGCGAGGCGCAGCGCGGCGAGGGCGGCCAGGTCGGGGTCGGCCTCCTGGCCGTGGACGGCCGGTCCCTCCTGGGTTCCGGCGGTGGTCCGCACGACGGCGCACAGCAGGGTGCCGGTGCCGCAGGCCGGGTCGAGAACGGTGCGGGGGCTGCCCGCGAGGGCGGCCATCAGGGCGGCGGGACCCGGCGGGGTGAGCGTGTGCTGGCGCGGGTTGGCGTCGAGGTGGCGGCCGAGCAGGAACTCGTACGTCTGGCGGGCGCCGAGCTCGGCGGCGAGTTCGGCGGCCGCGCGCAACAGGGGGACGGAGGCGGTCAGTTCGGGCGTGCCCGGGGTGTGAACGGCACGGTCCGGACCGAAGCGGGGAGCGAGGACCTCCTCCAGGGCGGGCGGCAGCAGGAACGCGAGTTTCTCGTCGGAGACGGCGGCGAGCTGGAGCCAGGCGGTGGGCCTGTCGCGTACGAGCAGGAGCGCGCAGCCCGTGTGGACCAGGGCCTGGACGGCGCCTGCCGGGTGTCCGGAGAGCTGCTGCCAGACGCGCTCGCGCAGGGGCACTTCGGCGATCTTCCCCTGGTCGCGCAGCCATCGCTCGACCTCGGTGAGGGCGAAGGAAGGGCTCGTCTCGGTGCCGCCGACGGGTTTGGGGAAGTCGGGGTGACGGCGGCGCCAGTTGCTCACGGCGGCGCGTCCGACCCCGGCGAGCCGGGCGATTCCGGCGGCGGTCACCTCTGTTGCGTTGTCCGACACCGGCCGGCTCCCCTCGTACAGCTGCGCCTGCTTGTGACACCGAGCATACCTGCGCATGCAAGAGAGGCCGCTTCACGCCGTGAACAGAAGCATTACGAGCAACCGTGTTGACTCGGTTCACAAGCTCTGCTGTGATTACTCCATCGCAGCACGGGGCGGCAGGCAGTCCCGAACACACCTTGTCCGGAGGACATCCATGTCTCAGTACACGCAGCAGCCCCAGTTCCCGCAGGCTCCGGTCCCCGCCGCGCAGGCCCGCAACGGACTGGGCACCGCCGCCCTGATCCTCGGCATCATCGGCGCGCTGTCGGGTCTGATCCCGTTCTTCTTCTGGCTCGCCGGCATCCTCGGCGTCATCGCCCTGATCATGGGCCTGGCCGGCCGGGGCCGCGCCAAGCGCGGCGGGGCCACCAACAAGGGTGTCGCCCTGGCGGGCACCGTCCTGGGCCTGATCTCCCTGATCATGTCGGTGGTCGGCGCGGTGATCCTCTTCAAGGCCGTGGACGACGCGGTGAGCGACATCGACAAGACGATCAGCGACTCGTCGGCGGTCAAGGAGCCGGGCGACGGCTCCGCGAAGGACGGCGGCAAGAACGGCAAGAGCGGGGACAAGGGTGCGGACAAGAGCGAGGACAAGAGCAGCGAAGAGACGCTGGAGGCCGGCGACTCGGCCGTCTACGACGACGAGCTGACCGTCACCGTGTCCGACCCCAAGGCGTACACCCCCGGCGAGTACGCGCTCGGCCACACCAAGGGCAACAAGGCCTACCTGGTCACGGTCGTCATCGACAACGCCGGCAAGGAGAAGTTCGACGCCACGTTCATCACCGCCGAGGCCCGCGCCGGCGAGGAGGGCGTGAAGGCCGAGGAGATCATCGACGACAAGGTCGGCGAGATCTTCACCGGATCGATCATGCCGGGCAAGAAGGCCACCCTGCAGTACGCCTTCGACGCCCCCGCCGACGCCGAGAACCTGGTCGTCGAGGTCTCCCCCGGCATCTCCCACGACGACTCGCAGTGGGACCTGAAGCTCTGATCAGCGGCAGAACCGCAGGACCGCAAAACAGCAGGACAGCAGGACAGCAGGACAGCAGGACAGCAGGACCGGGGAGGCCGTCGGAGGGGGACGGCCTCCCCGGTCCTGTGTCACCGGCCCGTTCACAGACGGTGGCGCACCCACACATTGGGCTCGACGTACACGGCGTACCCGCCCCTCGTCTCGCAGTGGACCGGAGCCAGCGCCCCCGGAACCTCCACCGGCCCGTCCGCGTCGAAGGCCAGTCCGGTCCACTCCCGCCACTGCGCGAGCGAGCCGGACACCGTCATGGAGGCCGGCGCCACGGCCTCGACGGTTCCGCCCGCCCGGACGTGGACGCGCAGCCAGGGATCGTGCGGCAGGCCGTCCGCCCGCCGGGTGCGGAACGCGTACTCGTCCATCGGCGCGAGCGGTTCCAGGTGCTTGGCATTGGGCCGCACGGGCGCCACGACTTCACCGAATCCGTGCGTACGGGCGTTCTCGCGGAGGGCGGTGAGCATCTTCCCCGAAATCCCGCGCCCCTTGTGCGTGTTGGCGACCGTGATCTCGATGGCGCTCACCGTGTCCGGCACACGGCCGTGCCGCCGGTCCGAGAACGCCCACAGCAGCACCTGGTCCCAGCCGCGCGCGGGCAGCTCCCCGCGCCCCTCGGTCTTCAGCGCGAACGGCACGCTGAACGCCCGTGCCACCACGGCGCCGTCGGCGTCGGTGCCCACGAGGACGTACTCGGGCAGTTCGGCGACTATGCGCCCCATGGTGGCCCAGCCCACCGGGTCGTGCAGGATGAACTCGGGCCAGCTGTCGAGCATCCGCCACATGGGGCCCTGGAGATGCGGCCGTTCGGCGAGCGTAGTGATAGTCGGTTCCACGCGGGCAGGCTAGAGCGCCCCGGTCCCCCGCCCAAGGGCTTTTTCACGCCCCTGCGTTCCCCGCGCGCCCCACGACGTCCCTCTACGTCCTCCTGCGCCCCGCGACGTCCCCCTACGCCCCGCACTGTGCGAGCATCGCGTCCCTGTCCGCCGCCGTCACCGGCATCTCGTACTTCAGAGCCACCTGCGCGAACCGCACCGCGTACGAGCAGCGGATCTGCTTGTTGGGCGGCAGCCAGGACGCCGGACCGGAGTCACTCTTGGAGCCGTTGGTGGGCCCGTCGACCGGCATGAGGTTGAGCGGGTCGTTGGCGAGCTGCTCGCGCTTGTCCTCGGACCACCGCGACGCGCCCATCTGCCAGCCGTAGGACAGCGGGACGACATGGTCGATCTGCACGGCGGCGGCCTTCTGCTTCCGCCATTCGACGGTGGTGCCGGTGTACGGGTCGTCCAGCGTCATCGCCACGACCACGCAGTCGGAGCCGGAGCGGTACTCGAGGTCCTCCCCGTCCCTGGCCAGGAGGTCGTTGCGGGTGTCGCAGCCGTTGCGCGCCAGCGGCACCCCGTCCGCCGTGTCCATCCAGGCGTAGCCGAACTCGTCGCGGTCGTACCCCGTCTTCGGTCCGCGCCCCTTGGTGGACACCTCGCCGATCAGCTGCCGGGCCGAGGCCCTGTCCGCCTCGGAGGCGACCGGGGCCAGACCCGGCGCCGTCCCGTCGGGGTTGCGCAGCGGGTTCGTACCGCCGTCACCGGTCGCACGGCCCTGCCCGCCGTCGCCTTCCGCCCCGGGGGTGCAGCCGGTGACGGCGAGGGCGGCGGCGAGCGCCGCGACGGGGAGGGCTGTCCTGAACCTGCGTATCACGGCATTCCGTCCTGACGGGTCGGGATGAATGCTCTCAGAATGCCACGAACACAGAAGCTAGACCTTGCCGATCCCCAGCGTGGTCCCCGAAGGCAGCAGACCGGAGTTCGGCACCTCCTCCCAGAAGGGCCCCAGCAGTTCGGCGAGGCGCGCGGTCCCTTCGCTCCCGAGCGCCCACCAGGGCGCGGCGGCCAGTTCGCGGCGGCCAGTTCGCGGCGGCCAGTTCGTCGGTACGCCGTTCGACGCCGGCACGCAGCGCGCGCCCGGCACCGGTCGCCACCGCGTCCTCGTCCGGCAGTCCACGTGCCACGAGCCGCTCCCTCGCCGCGCTCCACTCCTCCTCGCTCCACCCCCGGCTGCGAAACGTCCCGGCGGACGTCTTCCGGGCGCTGGCCGCCGCCCTGCTCAAGAGCGACGCCTGACGCCCCGGACGCGCGTTCCGGGCAGTACAACCATCGGGCCGTTCGAGGTGTCACACCTGCGGCAGATCAACCAGAGCGGGACTGATGGGGAACCCTTGAGAAAGATCACGGCAGCGGTGGGCACGGCCCTCGCGCTTTCTGCAGCCACACTGGTCGCCGCGCCCGCCGCGCAGGCGGCCGACGTCACCCTCAAATCACACACCTGGTCCTACGAGAAGGACGGCCGGATCCATGTCGTCTACAACTCGCTGGACAGCGACATACTCCCGGGGGACGTCAGGATCCGGGTGCGCGAGAGGGGCAGCGACACGGTCCTCAGGACGCTCGGGCTCCATGGCACCGACGGCTGCACCCCGGAGCACGACTGCTGGGACCTGACGTTCCTGACCGATCCGATCACGCTTCCCCGGATGGGCGTCTACGCGTTGGACGTCGTGGTCCGGGAGGGCCAGCCGGACGAGCTCGTCGACCGCGACAACGGCGACCTCAACTACGGCCTCGATCCGCAGCTGACCGTCACCAGCAACCATCCGTGGATCTCGTACGACGCCCGCACCCACGACATCTCCGGCACCTTGGTCGCCAAGGACCCGAACACGCACGAGGTCAAGCCGCTCGCGGGGGCCACGGTCGGCTACCGCGGCCAGGTGAGCGGTGACGAAGGGAAGAAGCTCACGGACGAGGAGGGGCGTTTCACCCTCCGGCGGATCTTCAACGAGTACAACACCGCCACCCCCATCCGCTTCTACGTGAACTCCGAGGAGGAGACGCTCCGGCTTCCGTTCCGTCAGCAGGAGCTGAAGCTGAAGGTCGACACGCCCACCGGCTCCGTCACCGCGCCGTACGGGAGCGACATTCCCGTGAAGGGCAAGCTCACCCGGGTCGCCGACGACGGCACCGAGCAGCCGCTGGCCGGCATCGATGTGATGACGGACGCGCAGAACAGGGCGGTCACCAAGGCGGACGGCACCTTCTCCGGTGTGCGCACCGTCCTGCGGAGCGGCTGGGCCGACGTGCAGGCCCGCACGTCGTCCGGCTGGTTCAAGGACCCGGCTCCGCACTCCTTCCAGGTCAGCTCGGCGAAGACCAGCACGTTCTCGCCGCTCACGGCCGGTGTGGACAAGTACCGGAAGGTCACCTTCACCGGAAAGCTGGGGGTCAAGGAGGGGTCGTACCCCGCCGGCACGTCGGCGAAGATCTCCATCCAGCACTCCACGAACGGCAGCAGCTGGTCGACCGTCGACTCCTTCACCGCGCGGTACGGCACCACCTTCACGCAGTCCCCGTCCAAGAAGGGCACGGACGGCAGTTACTGGCGCCTGCGCCACTCGGCCGCGGACCTGAACAGCACCTCGTTCAAGCTCGGCCGCAAGGCGACCGAGCTGTGGAACGACGACGTCACGCCCGAGGGCGTGCGCAAGGGGACGACGATCACGGCCAAGGGCGGCCTGATGCAGCAGTCCGGGACCTCCTGGAAGACGTACGCCGGCCAGACGGTCCGCATCTACTTCAAGGCTTCCACCAGCGGCGCCGCGTGGAAGCAGCTGGGCACCGCCAAGACCCTGAGCAACGGCACCTTCAGCAAGAAGTTCACCGCGCAGCAGGACGGCACCTGGCAGATGCGCTACATCGACACGGTGAAGACGCACTACGCGGACTACGGCCGCCAGGACTTCGTCGACGTCCGCTAGCGGGGGGAGCGCCTGTCCCGCCCCTGGGAATAGCCCGAGCCGATCCGTGATTGACCGTGTCGCACGCACGTGATCCACGACAGGGGGCGGGACAGATGGGTTCCACGACTTCTTTACGGCGTACGGGTGTCGCGCTGCTCTCCGCGGCCGTACTGGCGGCGCTGCCGGTCGTCGGCGCCGGCGGACCGACCGGGTCCGCCGGCGCCGTCGCGGCCGAGCAGCGCGGCCGGACGGCGTGGCAGGGCGGCTGGGCCGCTTCGCCGCAGGCGCCGATCGCGCCGTTCGGGCCGAACTGGTCCGAGCAGGGCTTCGCCGACCACACGGTCCGGCAAGTGGTCAGGGTCAGTACGGGCGGCACGAAGGCCCGTATCGAACTGTCCAACCGCTACGGCTCCGCCCCGCTGCGCATCACCGGCGCGACGGTGGCCCGTACGGACGAGGGGGCTTCGGTCGAGGCCGGTTCGGTCCGGCGGCTGTCCTTCGGCAAGGACCGGTCGGTGACGATCCCGGCGGGCGGCAAGGCGCTCAGCGACGGGGTGCCGTTCCGGGTCGAGGCGCTGGAGTCGGTGACCGTCACGCTGTATCTCGCCGCGCCGACCGGGCCTGCCACCTTCCACGCGGTCGCCTCCGCCACGAGCTACCGGGCCGACGGGGACCACCGTTTCGACCGCGGCGCTGCGGCGTTCAAGGAGACCAGCGACTCCTGGTACTACCTGTCCGGCGTCGAGGTCTCCGGGGGCGGGGCCCCGCGCCGGGACGGGGTGGTGGCCTTCGGCGACTCCATCACCGACGGCGTCGGATCCACCCCGGGCACGAACAACCGCTACCCCGACGAGCTGGCGGAGCGCTTCGCGGCCGCCGGACAGCCGCGCAGCGTCGTCAACCACGGCATCGGCGGCAACCAGATCACCAACGACACGGCCTGGGCCGGCGAGAAGGCCGTGGCCCGTTTCGGGAAGGACGTGCTCGGCGAGCCGGGCGTGGGCACGGTCATCGTGCTGGAAGGCATCAACGACATCGGTGGCAGCGGCAGCAGCTGGCAGGGGTTCCCGGGCGGTCCCACCCCCGAGGTGTCGGCCGAGCAGCTCGTCGAGGGCCACCGCACGCTGATCCGCCAGGCGCACGCCAAGGGCATCAAGGTGGTCGGCGCGACCCTGACGCCCGTCAAGGGTTCGGCGTACTACAGCGAGGTCAACGAGGCCAAGCGCGACGCGGTCAACCACTGGATCCGTACGTCCGGCGAGTACGACGCGGTGGTCGACCTGGACCGCGCCCTGGCCGACCCCGCCGACCGGGACCGCATGCTCCCGGTCTACGACTCGGGCGACGGCCTGCACCCGAACGACGCCGGATTCCGCGTGATGGCCGAGGCCCTCGACCTCGACACGCTCTGACGGACCGCCGGCCGTGCCCACGACCTGGGCACGGCCGTCCGGGCACGCTCTGACGTACGGCCGGACACCGGTCCTGTTACGACCCCAGGATCGTCGTGAGGAACTCCCCCGTCCAGGCCAGCAGTTCGCGGCCCACCACCGGCTTGCCGCCGATCTGGCCCGTGGTGGGGCGGGGGACCAGGATCTGGTGGGTGGCCGGCTTCAGGACCGTGCGGGGGTAGAGGCGCTTGAGGCGCAGCTCCTGGGATTCGCGCAGTTCCACCGGGCCGAAGCGGATGTTGGGGCCGGCCAGGGTGATGTCCGCGACGCCGCAGGCCCGGGCCAGCATGCGCAGGCCCGCGACCAGCAGCAGGTTCTCCACCGGTTCGGGGAGCTTGCCGTACCGGTCGGTGAGCTCTTCGCGCACGGCCCTGATGTCGTCCTCGGAGTTCGCGGAGGCGATCGCCCGGTACGCCTGGAGGCGCAGCTGCTCGCCGGGGGCGTAGTCGTGCGGAACGTGGGCGTCCACCGGGAGTTCGATCTTGACCTCCAGCGGGGGCTCCTCCTCGGTCTGGCCGTCCACCGCCGCGCGGTAGTCCGCCACGGCCTCGCCGACCATGCGGATGTAGAGGTCGAAGCCGACGCCCGCGATGTGGCCGGACTGCTCGCCGCCCAGGAGGTTGCCCGCGCCGCGGATCTCCAGGTCCTTCATGGCGACGTACATGCCCGCGCCCATCTCGGTGTGCTGGGCGATCGTCGCCAGGCGCTCGTGCGCGGTCTCGGTCAGCGGCTTCTCGGGCGGGTAGAGGAAGTAGGCGTACCCGCGGTCGCGGCCACGGCCCACGCGGCCGCGCAGCTGGTGGAGCTGGGAGAGGCCGAAGTTGTCGCCGCGCTCGACGATCAGGGTGTTGGCGTTGGAGATGTCGATGCCGGACTCGACGATCGTCGTCGAGACGAGAACGTCGAACTTCTTCTCCCAGAAGTCGACGACCACCTGCTCCAGCTGGCTCTCGCCCATCTGGCCGTGCGCCGTCGCGATCCGCGCCTCCGGGACGATCTCGCGGAGCTTCGCGGCCGCCCGGTCGATCGACTCGACGCGGTTGTGGATGTAGAAGACCTGGCCCTCGCGCAGGAGTTCGCGACGGATCGCGGCGCCGATCTGCTTCTCCTCGTACGGGCCGACGAAGGTCAGGACCGGGTGGCGCTCCTCCGGCGGCGTCGTGATCGTCGACATCTCGCGGATGCCGGTGACGGCCATTTCGAGCGTACGGGGGATGGGGGTCGCGGACATCGTCAGGACGTCGACGTTGGCGCGGAGCTTCTTCAGCTGCTCCTTGTGCTCGACGCCGAAGCGCTGCTCCTCGTCGACGATGACCAGGCCCAGGTCCTTGAACTTCGTCTCGGAGGAGAAGAGCCGGTGCGTGCCGATGACGATGTCGACCGAGCCCTCCTTGAGGCCCTCCAGCGTCGCCTTCGCCTCGGTGTCCGTCTGGAAGCGGCTCAGCGCCTTCACGACGACCGGGAACTGCGCGTACCGCTCGGAGAACGTGCCGAAGTGCTGCTGCACCAGCAGTGTCGTGGGCACGAGGACCGCGACCTGCTTGCCGTCCTGGACGGCCTTGAAGGCCGCGCGGACGGCGATCTCGGTCTTGCCGTAGCCGACGTCGCCGCAGATCAGGCGGTCCATGGGGACCGACTTCTCCATGTCCTCCTTCACCTCGGCGATGGTGGACAGCTGGTCGGGCGTCTCGACGTACGGGAAGGCGTCCTCCAGCTCGCGCTGCCACGGGGTGTCCGGGCCGAAGGTGTGGCCGGGGGCCGCCATGCGCGCCGAGTACAGCTTGATGAGGTCGGCGGCGATCTCCTTGACCGCCTTCTTCGCGCGCGCCTTGGTCTTCGTCCAGTCCGCGCCGCCGAGCCGGTGGAGGGTGGGGGCCTCGCCGCCGACGTACTTGGTGACCTGCTCCAGCTGGTCGGTGGGGATGTAGAGGCGGTCGCCGGGCTGGCCGCGCTTGGCGGGGGCGTACTCGACGAGCAGGTACTCGCGGGTCGCGCCCTGGACCGTGCGCTGGACCATCTCGATGTAGCGGCCCACGCCGTGCTGCTCGTGGACGATGAAGTCGCCGGCCTGGAGCGTCAGCGGGTCGATGGTCTTGCGGCGGCGGGCCGGCATGCGGCCCAGTTCCTTGCTGGCGGTGCGCTGGCCGGTGAGGTCGGTCTCGGTCAGTACGGCCAGCTTGAGGCCGGGGTCGACGAAGCCGTTGTCGATCGAGCCGCAGGCCACGTGCACGACCGACGGGGTGATCTCGGCCAGTTCGGCCTCCAGACGGGCCGCGATGCCCTCGCCGCCCAGGACCTCCACGGTGCGGGCCGCCGGGCCGTGGCCCTCGGTGATGTAGACGGTGCGCCAGCCGTCGGCCAGCCAGCCCTTGGTGTCGGCGAGCGCCCTGGCCGTGTCGCCCCGGTACGCCTCCGGGGCGTGCATGCCCAGCTTGAGCGTGTCGTCGGACAGCTCCTCGTCGGCGGCGAACGGCGCCACGGACCACCACAGCATGTCCAGCTCACGGGCGCGTTCCCGTACGTCCGCGATGCCGCGCAGCGAGGCCGCGCCCACGTCGATCGGGGCCTCGCCGCCGCCCGCCGTGGCCGCCCAGGACGCCTGGAGGAACTCCTGCGACGTCGCCACCAGGTCCGCCGCCCTGGTCCGCACCCGCTCCGGGTCGCAGACCAGCGCCATCGACCCCTCGGGCAGGACGTCGAGCAGCAGCTCCATGTCGTCCACGAGGACCGGGGCGAGGGACTCCATGCCCTCCACGGCGATGCCCTCGGCGAGCTTGCCGAGCAGTTCGCCCAGCTCCGGGTGTTCCTCGGCGAGGGCCGCCGCCCGCTCGCGCACACTGTCGGTCAGCAGCAGCTCGCGGCAGGGCGGGGCCCACAGGCCGTGCTCGGCCACCTCCAGGGAGCGCTGGTCGGCGACCTTGAAGTAACGGATCTCCTCGACGTCGTCGCCCCAGAACTCCACGCGCAGCGGGTGCTCCTCGGTCGGCGGGAAGACGTCGAGGATGCCACCGCGCACCGCGAACTCGCCGCGCTTCTCGACCAGTTCGACCCGCGAGTACGCCGCTGCCGCCAGCGCCGCCGTGACGTCGCCCAGATCCGCGCTCTGCCCGGTCCGCAGGGCCACCGGCTCCAGGTCGCCCAGCCCCTTGACCTGCGGCTGGAGCACCGACCGCACGGGGGCCACGATCACGCTCACCGGGCCGGCGGACGGGTCGTCGGCGTGCGGGTGCGCGAGGCGGCGCAGGACGGCGAGACGGCGGCCCATCGTGTCGCTGCGCGGCGACAGGCGCTCGTGCGGCAGCGTCTCCCACGACGGGTAGTCGACGATCCCCTCCTCCGGCAGCAGCGTGCGCAGCGCGGCGGCCAGGTCCTCGGCCTCGCGGCCGGTCGCGGTCACGGCGAGCACGGTACGCCCGGTCTCGCGGGCCAGCGCGGCCACCGCGAAGGGGCGCGCGGCGGGCGGGCCGACCAGATCGATGTGCATGCGGTTGCCGTCGGCGGCGGCCTTCACCGCTTCGGCGAGCGCCGGGTCTCGTACTACGGCATCCAGCAGACCGTGCAGGCTCATGAAGGGTTTCCGTCCGGGTAACGAGGTGACGAGGTGGACAACGCGAAGGGCCCGACACGTCTCACGGGCCGGGGGCTCCAGCCTACGACGCCGCTACGTCACCCGCGCGAGGGAACGCTGCGGCTCGGACGGCGGAACGCAGGCTGCGCCGGGTACCGGACCAGGCATCTGGTCCGGTAGGCCCCGGCCCCGGGCGAGGCAGCGATGGAACCAGCCCGGCAGTACGACATCCACGAGGCGAAGACGCATTTCTCCCGGATACTGCAACAGGTCGAGACCGGCGAGGAAGTCGTGATCAGCAGGGCGGGCGAGCCCATTGCCAAGGTCGCACCGCTGCGCCCCAAGGTCCGGCGTACCGGCCGGGGATCGCTCCGGGGTCGGATCCACATCCCGGACGACTTCGACGAGCTGCCGGACGACATCGCGGAAGCCTTCGGGATGCGCTGATGCGTCACCGGGATCCCTTCGACCGGGTGATCATCGCGCAGGCCGGGACGGAGGGTCTGGCCGTCGTGACCCGCGACAAGTGGATCCCGCAGTACGACGTGCAGGTCATGGCGGTCTGACCACGGCCGCGGCCCGGTCCCGGGGTGTTCACAGGAACACCCCGGGACCGGGCCCGTCACCGCACCGCCCCCGCCATTCCTACTCCGTGGCGATCGCGTTCAGTACGTTCATCCGGCCCGCCCGGAAGGCCGGGACCAGGGCGGCGAGCAGCCCCACGAAGGCCGACGCGACGAAGACCGTGACGATCGTGGTCCACGGGATCTCCAGGACGCCGAGCCCCTCCAGCGCCAGCAGCTTCTGGGCCGAGGTGCCCCAGCCCATACCGAGCCCGAGGCCGAGCAGGGCGCCGAAGAGGGCGATGACCACCGACTCCAGGCGGATCATGCGGCGCAGCTGGCGACGGGAGAGGCCGATGGCCCGCATCAGGCCGATCTCCCTGGTCCGCTCGACGACCGACAGGGCGAGGGTGTTCACCACACCGAGCACCGCGACGATGATCGCGAGGGCCAGCAGGCCGTAGACGATGTTGAGCAGCTGGCCGACCTCGTCCTTCAGGTCCTGCTTGAAGTCGGTCTGGTTCTGCACCTTGTACTGCGGGTAATCGGACAGCGCGGCCTTGAGCCCCGCGTACGCGGCCTCCTCCTTGCCGTCCACCGCCTTCGCGAACATGATCATGTTCGGCGGCATCCGGTCGGCCGGCAGGTACTGCGCGGCCGTCGTGATGTTGGTGTACATCACGCCCTTGTCGACGTTCGACTCGTCCGAGGTGATCGCCGCGACCTCGAGCTTCGCGGTCTCCCCGCCCTTGAACGCGACGGTCATCCGGTCGCCGACCTCTATGCCGTGCTGCTCGGCGTAGTCGGAGCCGACCGACATGGCGTTCTTGCCGTACGCCGCGCCCAGCTCACCGGCGACGGTCTCGCGCCGCAGGTCCTGGGCGTACGTCGGGTCGGCGGCGGTCAGGTCCTTGGTCTCCGACGTGCCGTCGGGGGAGGTGAGCTTCGCCTCGATCGCCTTGTAGCTGGTGACGTGCTCGATGCCGGGAGCCGCGCGCAGCGCCTCCTCGGCCCTGGGCACGATCGGGCCGCTGGATCCGCTCTGGACGATGAAGTCCGCGCCGACCGACTTGTCGAGCTCCTCCGTGGCCGAGGCGACCATCGAGGATCCGACGACGGAGAGGCAGGCGACCAGCGCGAGGCCGATCATCAGGGCCGCGCCCGTCGCTCCCGTGCGCCGCGGGTTGCGCAGCGCGTTGCGCTCGGCCATCCGGCCCACGGGGCCGAACATCCGCAGCACCACGGCGCTGAGCACCCGCACCACGCCGCCCGCCAGGAGCGGGCCGACGACGACGAAGCCGATGAGGGTGAGGACGACACCGCCGCCGAGGAACAGCGAGCCTTCGCTCGCCTTGTCCGCCTGCGTCGTCAGGTAGAGCAGCGCGCCGCCCGTACCGGTGAGGACCAGGCCGAGCCCGGCCCGTACCCGGCCGGCCCTGCCGTCCGCGGGGGTCCCGGCGTCGCGCAGCGCGGCCATCGGGGAGACCTTCCCGGCCCGCCGGGCCGGGGCGTAGGCGGCGACGACGGTGACGAGGATGCCGAGCGCGAGCCCGACGACCGGGGTCGTCCAGGCCACGGTCAGGTCCTCGGTGGACAGCTCCATGCCGACGGCGCCCATGAGCTGCATCAGGCCGACGGCGAGGCCGACACCGGCTCCGACGCCGAGGACCGAACCGACGATGCCGAGCAGCAGCGCCTCCACCAGCACGGACCTGTTGATCTGCTTGCGGCTGGAGCCGATGGCCCGCATCAGGCCGATCTCGCGGGTGCGCTGGGCGACGAGCATCGAGAAGGTGTTGACGATGAGGAAGATGCCGACGAGGAAGGCGATTCCGGCGAAGCCGAGCATCGCGTACTTCATCACGTCGAGGAAGGAACCGATCTCCTCGCGGCCCGAGTCCGCGGCCTCCTTCGCGGTCTGGAGCTTGTACGCGCCGTCGGCCCCGCCGAGCGCCCCCGCGACGTACTGCTTCAACTGCTTGTCGCTGACGCCCTCTTCGGCGGTTACGGCGACGTGCGTGTAGGTGTCCGGCTTGCCCAGCAGCTTCTGCTGCGAAGTCGCGGTGTCGAAGTAGACGACGGTCGCCCCCGGGTTGGTCACCTTGAAGGAGACGATGCCGGAGATCCTGGCGCTGATGTCGCCGGTGACGGCTATGGTGCGCAGCTCGTCGCCGAGGGCCAGGCCGTGCTTGTCGGCGGTGTCGGCGTCGACCATCACCTCGGTGGGCCCGCGCGGGGCGTGTCCGGAGGTGATCTCCATCGACTTGAGGTCACTGCGTGTCCAGTTGCCGGCGACCGTCGGGGCGCCGCCGTCGGAGCCCATCCTCTTGTTGTCGCCGTCGACGACGGTCACCGACGTGCTGGAGACGGCGCCCTCGGCGGACTCCACGCCGTCCGCCTTCGCCACCTGCTGGACCACGGACGCGGGGAGCACCTCGGGCCTGCCGGTCCGGGGCCCCTGGCCGTCGCTTCCGGCCGACTCGGGGCTGACGGTGACGTCGGCCGCGGTGGAGGCGAAGACCTTGTCGAAGGTCGTGTTCATGGTGTCGGTGAAGACGAGCGTGCCGCACACGAACGCCACCGAGAGCAGGACCGCGACGGCGGAGAGCGCCATCCGCCCCTTGTGCGCGACGAAGTTGCGCAGGGAGGTCTTGACCACGGTCATGACGTCCGCCCGCGTGCGTCGAAGTCCTTCATGCGGTCGAGGACCTGGTCGGCGGTCGGCGAGAACATCTCGTCGACGATCCGGCCGTCCGCGAGATACAGCACCCGGTCCGCGTAGGAGGCGGCGACCGGGTCGTGGGTGACCATCACGATGGTCTGGCCCAGCTCGTCGACGGACTTCCGCAGGAAGGTCAGCACCTCGGCGCCCGCCCGGGAGTCGAGGTTCCCGGTCGGCTCGTCACCGAAGATGATCTCGGGGCGCGCGGCCAGGGCCCGCGCCACTGCCACCCGCTGCTGCTGGCCGCCCGAGAGCTGCGTCGGCCGGTGCTTGAGGCGGTCCGCGAGGCCGACCGTCTCCACCACCTGGTTCAGCCAGGCCGCGTCCGGCCTGCGGCCCGCGATGTCCATCGGCAGTGTGATGTTCTCCAGGGCGTTGAGCGTCGGCAGCAGGTTGAACGCCTGGAAGATGAAGCCGATCCGGTCCCGGCGCAGCTGCGTGAGCTTCTTGTCCTTGAGTTTGGTGATCTCGGTTTCGTCGAGGTAGATCTCGCCCGAGGTCACGGTGTCCAGGCCCGCGAGGCAGTGCATCAGCGTGGATTTGCCGGAGCCGGACGGGCCCATGATCGCGGTGAACTGCCCCCGGTTGATGTCCACATCGACGTGGTCGAGTGCGACGACCCGGGTCTCCCCCGCCCCGTACGCCTTGACGACCTGCCGCGACCTCGCGGCGACGGCCGCATGCCCGCCGGCGCCTCCGTGCCTGGGAATGGTCATAGCCGTTGTCACGGTAAGTCTCCTATGTCGCGTAAGTCGTGAGCCGTATGCCGTATGCCGTACGAGGTGTGCGAGACGTGCGAGCCGTCGGTGATCAAGTACTTCGAGTCTGGCGGCCCCCAGCCCTGCGCGCAGTGGTGTTCAGCTCCGTATTCACCTGGGGAAAACCCCACCCCCGAGGTGCGGTTTCCCTTCGGCCGCGGCCGGTTGGGCTGTAAGACCAAGCTAAAGAACGGGCGCGTCCCCCTCGTCCTCCACCGGGACGAACGTCCTCTGGCCAGAAGTAAGGAGAACCCCCTAGGGGCTCTCCACCCGCAGGTGGACCCCGTCTCCGGGCCCTCCGCACCCTCCCCCTGCGTGACCTGCGGGTGAGAAGGTGTCGAGGACCAGATACGTGCACGGTGAAGGGATCTTGGTGAGCGGCGCCGGAAGCAGTGCGGGCAGCACGGGCAGCACAGGCGGTACGGACGGCACAGGCGGTACGGGCAGCACGGGAAGCGCGGACAGCACGGGAAGTGCGGGCAACACCGGAAGCACGGACAGCACCGGCGCCGCCCCCGGCGGCGCCGGCACCGTCGGCCGGCCGACGGAAGCCGCCCCGGACCCCCGCCGCGGCCCCGTCGTCGCCGCGCTCATGCTCGGCATGGCCCTCGCCGCCCTCGACGGCACGATCGTCTCCACCGCCGTCCCCCAGATCGTCGGTGACCTCGGCGGCTTCGCCGTCTTCTCCTGGCTCTTCTCCGGTTATCTCCTCGCCGTCACCGTCACCCTCCCCGTGTACGGAAAGCTCTCCGACACCTTCGGCCGCAAGCCGGTCCTGATCACGGGCATAGCCCTCTTCCTCCTCGGCTCCCTGCTCTGCGCCGCCGCCTGGAACATGGGCAGCCTGATCGCCTTCCGCATCGTCCAGGGCCTCGGCGGCGGCGCCATCCAGGGCACGGTCCAGACGATCGCCGCCGACCTCTACCCCCTCAAGGAACGCCCGAAGATCCAGGCGAAACTGTCCACCGTGTGGGCGGTGTCGGCCGTCGCGGGCCCGGGGCTCGGCGGCCTGCTCGCCGCGTACGCCGACTGGCGCTGGATCTTCCTCATCAACCTGCCGGTCGGCGCGGTCGCCCTCTGGCTCGTCGTCCGCCACCTGCACGAACCCGCCCGTACGAAGAGCAAGCCGGCCACCCGCCCCCGGATCGACTGGGCCGGCGCGCTGGCCGTGTTCGCCTGCGGCGGCCTGCTGCTCCTCGCCCTCGTCCAGGGCGGCGTCGCCTGGCCCTGGCTCTCCGCGCCGTCCCTCGCCCTCTTCGGCGCGAGCGCGCTCCTCGCCGCCGCCACCGTCGTCATCGAACGCCGCGCCGCCGAGCCGATCATCCCCGGCTGGGTGTGGCGCAGGCGCACCATCGCCGCCGTCAATCTCGCCCTCGGCTCGCTGGGCCTCCTGATGGTCGCCCCGACGGTCTTCCTCCCCACCTACGCCCAGTCGGTCCTCGGCCTCGGCCCGATCGCCGCGGGCTTCGTCCTGTCGGTCATGACCCTGAGCTGGCCGCTCTCCGCCGCCCTGAGCCAGCACGCGTACAACCGCATCGGCTTCCGCCTCACCGCGATCACCGGCATCACCTGCGCGGCACTGGTCCTGCTCGCCTTCCCGTTCCTCCCCTTCCCGGGCGCGGCCTGGCAGCCGGCCCTGATCATGCTGCTGCTCGGCGCGGCGCTGGGCCTCTTCCAGCTCCCGCTGATCGTCGGCGTCCAGTCGACGGTCGGGTACGCGGAGCGCGGTACGACGACCGCGTCCGTACTCTTCTGCCGCCAGGTCGGCCAGTCCGTCGGCGCGGCCCTCTTCGGCGCGATCGCCAACGCCACGCTCGCGTCCCGGCTCGCCGCCGCCCCCGAGGGGATACGGGACGGCCTCCCCGGCGACCTCGACTCCGTCTCGCACGCGCTGGGCGACTCGGGCTCACTCACGGCGGAGGCCGCCGACTACCTCCGGCGGGCGGTGGACACGGCCGTCGGCCACGTCTACGTGGGAGCGGCGATCGCGGCGGGCCTGGCCCTGCTCGCGCTCGTCTTCGTGGCGCCGCGCCGCTTCCCCGTCATCACCGAGACCGAGGAGACACCGGCCGGCTGACAGCTCCGGCCCCGGCCGGCGGCTTCCTCGTCCGGGCACCGAAGTGCGGCCGGACGGGGCGGAGTTCGGGAACTCCGGGGGGCAGAGCTTTCCCGCGCACGCGCCGGTTCCGTGACATGCCCCACAGAGAAATCACAGAACTCGTGGACAACCGTCCGCGAATATCCTTTTTGGTCCTCTCCCGCGTCGGCGCCACCCACCGCGCCGGCCGAATCCGGCTTCCCACCGCTCTTTTGGCCGTCCTACCCTTCGACGGAGTCGCGCGGTGTGAAGACCTCCTACGGCGACTGTTTCTACTTCTGTTTCTGTTTCTGTACGTTCGGACCCGGAGAAGGTCGCCTGTGAGATTCCGCCGCATTCTCGCCACTGCCGCTGTCGCCGCCGTGACGACGCCCGTCGCGCTGTTCTCCGTCACCCCCGCGTTCGCCGACACCAAGCCGGCCACGCAGGAGCAGCCGGGCAGGCCCACCCTCGCCCAGCTCGAAAGGGCCGCCGCCGAGGCGCAGAAGGTGTACGACGACGCCGTACTGGCCGAGAAGGAGGGCAGGGAGGTCCTGGAGGCGGCGCTCGCCGACACCACCCCCCTCGCCGTGGCGGCCACCGCCGCCGTGAAGGCCGCCGAGGAAGCCGAGACCGCCAAGGCCGCCGCCGACAAGGCGCTCGCCGACGCCGAGGCCGCCCTGGCCGCGCTCCCGGACACCGCCACCCCGGAGGAGAAGGAAGCCGCGGAGAAGGCCGTCACCGACGCCGAGGCCGCGGCCAAGGCCGCCGGCGAGGCGAAGACCGCCGCCGACGCCGAGGCCGAGACCGCCCTCGACGCGCGGGACGACGAGCGGGTCGCCGCCGTCCGGGCGTACGACCTGCTGAAGAAGGCCGTGAAGAAGGCCCTCGAAGACAAGACGGCCGCCGACGAGGCCCTCGCCGAGGCCAGGGAAGAGGAGGAGGGGAACGAGGACGACACGTGCGTCCCGGAGCCCGAACTCACCACCGTGGTGACCGGCCTGCCCTCCGAGGTCGTCGCGGGCGAATGGGTCAACTTCCGGCTCCGTCTGACCAACGGCACCGAGAAGACCATGGACGAGGTCTACCCGTACGCCAGCGTCCACGCGACCGACAAGAGCGGCCTCAAGGACATCGGCGACCTGCTGAAGCTGCAGTGGTCCTCCGCGTCCTCCACGACCTGGAAGACCGTCGACGACACCTACTACATCGACCCCGTCAGCCCGCTGGAGGCCGGCGCCCACAGCGACATCAAGCTGCGCCTCAAGGTCGACGCGAAGGCCCCGGCCGGCCAGGGCATCGCCTTCGCCGCCGGTGACTACTACAACGACGACGAGTCCTGCGGCGGGACTCCGGACCTCGCCACGTACGAGTTCGAGATCGCGGCCGCGGCCGGCACCCCCGGCAACACCCCGGACGCCACGCCCACGCCGTCGGCCACCCCCACCGCAACACCCACCGCCACGCCCACCGCCGTGGCCCCGACGCCGCAGGGCGGTGTCTCCGACCAGCCGGTGAACGGCAGCCTCGCCAACACCGGTTCGTCCTCCACCGTCCCGCAGGTCGCCCTCGTGGGCGGCGCGGCCCTGCTGGCCGGCGCCGGCGCGGTGTTCGCCGCACGCCGCCGCAAGGGCGACTCCGCCGCGTAAGGCGGAGCCGGCCCCGCCGGACGGCCGAAGGGCCCGCGTCCCCACCGGACGCGGGCCCGGAGCTGCCGGAGCCGGTACGCCCCCGGGGTCCCCGCTCCGCTCGCCGCCACGGCCTCGG
>NZ_JBSFUB010000016.1:0-112598 GCF_053591575.1 Streptomyces altiplanensis
GCCGCAGCAGACCGTCGACGTCGTTGTCGTCGAGGTCGCGCAGCTTGCGGGCGGTCGCCCGAGCGGTACCAACGTCCCTTGCGGCCGCCGCTGCCGGCGGACCGCATGACGAAGCCGAGCAACCAGATCACCAGAACGATGACGGCAATCCACCACAGGGCCTTCAGGGCGAATCCGGCGCCGAAGAGAATCAGCGCGAGAAGCAGGACGAGTAGCAGGGGAACCATGATTATCAACCTCCGAGCACTCGTATGCCCTGCCGGCACCCGGCTATGCAGACGGCGATCCGCAGGCCGCGGCTGAGCAGTCGGCTCACCGCGAGGTGCCCTCCGCGGAACCGGGGTGGTCACCCGGCCCCTGGGGGCGGCCGGCGAGAGGGGTCGGGGAGAGGACGGTGCTCTCCTCGCCGGGTTCCAGGAGGGTGTCCGCCGGGCCGACGATCAGCGGGTCGGGCTCACCGACCGCCTTGTCGTCCTTGTTCGTGTAGTCGAATCGCGACAGCAGGCTGCGCATCGCCTCCAGCCGTCCGCGCTTCTTGTCGTTGTTCTTCACGACGGTCCACGGCGCGTGAACCGTGTCGGTGGCCCGGAACATGTCGACCTTCGCCGCCGTGTAGGCGTCCCACAGATCCAGCGAAGCCAGATCGGTCGGCGAGAGTTTCCACTGCCTCACCGGGTCCACCTGCCGGATGGCGAACCGGGTGCGCTGCTCGTTGCGGGAGACGGAGAACCAGAATTTCACCAGCAGGATTCCGTCCTCGGTGAGCATCCGCTCGAACATCGGGGCCTGCTGGAGGAAGTGCCGGCACTCGGCCGGAGTGCAGAAGCCCATGACGCGCTCGACCCCCGCCCGGTTGTACCAGGAGCGGTCAAAGAAGACGATTTCCCCCGCGGACGGGAGATGGGCGACGTACCGCTGGAAATACCACTGGCCCGCCTCGTGTTCGGTGGGCTTGTCCAGAGCCACCACGCGGGCGCCCCGGGGATTGAGCCGCTCGGTGAAGCGCTGGATGGTGCCGCCCTTTCCCGCCGCGTCACGCCCCTCGCAGATCACCACGATCCGCTGCCCCGTGTCCTTCACCCACCGCTGCAGTTTGAGCAGTTCGATCTGGAGCAACCGCTTGCTCTGCTCGTACTCCTGGCGTCGGACCTTGTGGTCGTACGGGTGGTTCTCCCGCCACGTCTGCAGCGGCCGGCCGTCGTCATCGAGCAGGACGGGCCGCTCGGGGTGGCGGTTGTCGACCGTCAGCCCTTCGAGAAGGGCCTCGTCGTCGGCGTCGGTCATGCTGTCGCTCGGCCGCCGGCGTACCAGGTGAGGCCGCCGGCCACGGCCACCGGTCCGAGAGCCGCGTCGGAGCGGACAAGACCGGGACGGGGGGCCGCGGCGGATGAGCTCCCGTAATTCGTCACCACGTTCTCCTGTCGAGCCGTAGGTGTGTTCCTTCGGGATGTTTTTCTGGAAGCCATGTGCCCACGCCTCGTCCGTCTACGCACCGGAGAAACGGGGCTTTGAAGTCCGGTGCTGTTCCGAGGGGAATCCCGAAGCGCACGGTGTCGGCACCAGGGCCGTGCTCACCCGTCGTACGGGCGACGAGCACCTCCCCGGACGCGGGCGAGCCCGTCGAGCGGGGCCCGGCGCCCGAGGCGCTGACCAGGCCGCGGCGCCCGGCACCGTCTCCCTCACGGAGACCTCGGCGCGCCTCACCGCGGGGGCACGGCCGTAGCCGGGCGGCACGAGGGGGCCGGGGACCGGGCCGTACGGCGTCCCGCCGTACGGAGCAGCGTACGTACCCGTGTGTGCGACGCCGTCGCGTGGTCGCTTGCCGGAGGCTGTGGTAGGAGGTGGCCTGGCCTCTCCCGGCACTCAGTCGCCGAGCTGCCCAGCCCCAGGAGGTCCGGATGCGCTCCTCAGCCACCCTCACCGCAGTCGCTCTGCTCACCCTCGCGAGTGCGGCCGTGCCCGCCAGGGCCGCCGTGGACGTCCCCGACGAGCCGAAACCGTCCCACGGCCTGTTCCTCACCGTTTCGGGCGCGGAGAACACCTGGATCCGGGGCGTACTGCTGAAGTGTCCTCCCGGCTTCCCGGGGCCGCACCCGGACGCCGCCGGCGCGTGCGCGGCGCTCGACAAGGCGGACGGCGATCTCGACCGGCTGCCCGGGAACCCGCGTGCGTGCACCAAGCAGTACGAGCCGGTGACCGTGAGCGCCAAGGGCAGCTGGCGCGGGCGTTCGGCGGCGTGGCAGAAGACCTATCCGAACGCGTGCGTGCTCGATGCCGCGACCGGGCCGGTCTTCCGCTTCTGAGCGCTCCGGACCCGCGCTCCGCGCTCGGGGCCACTCCAGGGCGCTTCGCGCAGTGACGTTTCCGCAGCTGCTCGCGGGCTGCTCACCGGCTGCGCGACGTGGCGGCCAGTCCGGCCGTGACCAGACCGAGCACGATCCAGCCGAACCACAGCCAGCCGTTGCTCCCGAGTGCCACCGTGTACGCCGAGATCACGACCAGCGTCCCTACGGTGAGCACCCCCATCGACTTCACAGAACCGGGCATGCGCACCCCCTTCTTCTGATGGAGGGCCATCGTCGCCCCTGAAGGGCTCCCGCGCTACCGTGCCGACGTTACCGGCGACCTAGCGGCCGCGCGCCTGGAGCGAGGCGAGGTAGGCGTTGTACGCCTCCAGCTCCTTGTCCCCGTCGCGGTCCGCCGCCCGGTCCGCGCGCCGCGCGACCCGCTGCTCGGACCGGTACCACTGGAACACCAGCGCGATCAGCACCAGTACCGACGGGATCTCCGAGAACGCCCAGGCGATGCCGCCCGCCCAGTTCTGGTCGCTCAGCGCGTCGATGCCGAGCGACGCGGGCGGGTTCGCGTACGTACCGACCATCGGCTGGGACGCCATCATCAGCGCGATGCCGAAGAACGCGTGGAACGGCATCCCGGCGAAGAGCTCCAGCATCCGCATCACATAACCCGGGCGGTGCGGCCCCGGGTCGATGCCCATGATCGGCCAGAAGAAGACCAGGCCGACGGCGAGGAAGTGGACCATCATGCCCAGGTGGCCCGGCTTGCTCCCCATCAGGAAGTCGAAGACGGGTGTGAAGTAGAGCGCGTACAGGGACGCGATGAACAGCGGGATCGTGAACGCCGGATGGGTGACGATCTTCATGTAGCGGCTGTGCAGCAGCATCAGCAGCACCTCGCGCGGCCCCTTGCGGTTCCCGCGCCCCGCCACCGGCAGCGCCCGCAGCGCCAGCGTCACCGGCGCGCCGAGCAGCAGCAGGATCGGCGAGAGCATGCTGATCACCATGTGCTGGACCATGTGCACGCTGAACATGACCATGCCGTAGTCGTTGAGCTTGGTGCACATCACCAGCGCCACGCTCAGCACGCCGATGACGAAGAAGACCGTCCGGCCGGCCGGCCAGCCGTCGCCGCGCCGGCGCAGCCGCACCACGCCCCACCCGTACAGGGCGAGCGCCAGCACGCACCCCACCAGGAAGAAGAGGTCGGGGGAGAACTCCAGCCCCCGTCCCAGCGTGAACGGCGGCAGATCCATGTCCATGCCGCTGCCGTGCCCGCTGTGATCCATCTGCGTACTCCCGTGGGGATGCCCATTCGTGCCGGTTGTCCGCTACAGACTAGAACTGCCCCCGGCCGCGTCCGCGGCCGGGGGCAGTCACTCAGACAACCGTCAGGAACGTCACAGCACGCACTCGGCCTCGGCGTACCGCTCGCTGGGCACCGTCTTGAGGGTCTCCACGGCCTCGGCCAGCGGAACCATCACGATGTCCGTGCCGCGCAGCGCCGTCATCATGCCGAATTCGCCGCGGTGCGCCGCCTCCACCGCGTGCCAGCCGAAGCGGGTCGCGAGGACACGGTCGTACGCCGTCGGGGTGCCGCCGCGCTGGACGTGGCCGAGGATGACCGGACGCGCCTCCTTGCCGAGGCGCTCCTCCAGCTCGACGGACAGCTGCCGGGCGACGCCCGCGAAGCGCTCGTGGCCGTACATGTCCTTGCCCCCGATGTCGAACTCCATGGAGCCCTCGCGCGGCTTGGCGCCCTCGGCGACCACGACGATCGCGAAGCGCTTGCCGGCCGAGAAGCGCTTGCCGACCAGCTCGGTCAGCTCACCGATGTCGAAGGGGCGCTCGGGCACGACGATGGCGTGCGCGCCGGCCGCCATGCCGGAGTGGAGCGCGATCCAGCCGGTGTGCCGCCCCATGACCTCGACGATCAGCACCCGCTGGTGCGACTCGGCGGTGGTCTTGAGCCGGTCGAGCGCCTCGGTCGCGACCCCGACGGCCGTGTCGAAGCCGAAGGTGACGTCGGTCGACGCGATGTCGTTGTCGATGGTCTTCGGTACGCCGACGATCGGCAGCCCCGCCTCGGACAGCAGGTTCGCCGCCTTCAGCGTGCCTTCGCCGCCGATCGGGATGATCGCGTCGAGCCCGAGGTCCGCGACATGGCCGCGGGCCGTCTCGACGCCGCCGCGCAGATGCGCGGGCTGGACCCTGGAAGAGCCGAGAATCGTGCCGCCGCGAGCCAGGATGCCGCCTACCGCGTCGAGGTCGAGCTTGCGGTAGTCGCCTTCCAGGAGACCCTTCCAGCCGTCGTGGAAGCCGATGACCTCGTCGCCGTGGTCGACAACGGCGCGGTGCACGACGGAACGGATGACAGCGTTCAGGCCGGGGCAGTCGCCGCCGGAAGTGAGTACACCAATGCGCATGCCCGGAATACCTTTGCAACGTGGGCCGAGGACCGGACCACGTCGTCCGGCTGGATCCCCGTCACCCTACTCGCGCAGAGTGACGGGGCCGAACCCGGCGTCCGCCAGCTGGACACCCCAAAAGCGTACGAACCGCGACAGTCCGTCAGGCGGGCTGGGTCACCGACGCGATGCGCTCGGCGCGCAGCGCCTCGTACCACCGGTCGTCGGTGGGCGGCAGCGCGTTGACGTCGAGGGCCAGCTTCAGCAGCAGGTCCGCGATGAGCGGGTTGCGGGCGAGCACGGGGCCGTGCATGTACGTACCGAAGACGGTTCCGTTGTACGCGCCCTCCGTGCCGTCGCCGGTTCCGTTGCCCTTGCCGATCCGCGTCCGGGCGAACGGCCGCGCCGTCGGGCCCAGGTGCGTGATGCCCTGGTGGTTCTCGAACCCCGTCAGCGGCGGCAGGCCGAGACGCTCGTCGATGTCCCCGAGGACGTCGCCGACGCACCGCTCGCCCTCGCCGCGCGTGCTGACCACGTCGAGCAGCCCGAGGCCCTGCTCGCGCTCGCCGAGGTCGTTGATGAACTCGTGGCCGAGGATCTGGTACCCGGCGCAGACGGAGAAGACGATCGCGCCGTTGGACACGGCGCGCTCCAGGCCGCCGTCGCGGCGCAGCCGCTCGGCCGCGAGGCGCTGCGGACGGTCCTCACCGCCGCCGATCAGGTAGATGTCGCCCGACGTGGGGATCTGCTGGTCGCTGCGTACGTCCACGCGGTGGACGTCGAGGCCGCGCTGGCGGGCCCGGCGCTCCACGACGAGGGCGTTGCCCTGGTCGCCGTACGTGCTCAGCAGGTCCGGGTAGATCCACACCAGGCGCAGGCTGTTGTCGCTCATGCTTGCTCGTCCTTTTTTGGTGTACGCGGGCCTAGTTGCCGACGCGGCGGCGCAGGTCCTGGAACGCGGTGTAGTTGGCGATCGTCTCGATCAGCCCGGGCGGCGCGAGCTGCACGGCCTCGTCGAGCGTCTCGCAGACCCGGAACTCCAGGTTCGCGACCTCCAGGCGCACGGCGAGGTCCAGCTTGCGGTCACCGAGCACGAAGATCGGGTGGCCGGCGAGCCGGGTGTAGTCGACGTCCCACAGCCAGGAGGTGTCCGTGCCGTCCGCGCCGCGCGCGTTGACGGCCAGGATCACCGGCGTGGGCGGCGGGTTGATGAGGGAGAACGTTTCGAGCCAGCCCGCCGGGTTCTTCGCGAGCAGCAGCCGCAGCTCGCGCTCCTGGAACCGCACCACGTCGTACCGGCCGGCGACCGCCTGGACCTCGTACATCCGCTCCAGCGCCACCTGCGGCGGCACGCCGAACACGGCCGCGACCGCGGCGGAGGTGGCGGCGTTCGCCTTGTTGGCGCGGCCGGGCAGCTGGAGGTGGATCGGCCAGGCCGAGCCGTGCGGGTCCAGGACGTGGTCGCCGCTCAGCACCCAGCTCGGGGACGGGCGGCGGAAGCCGCACTCGCCGCAGAACCAGTCGTCGCCGGGGCGCTGCATCACACCGCCGCAGGACGGGCAGGACCAGGCGTCGTCCTTCCACTCCTGGCCCGCCGCCACCCACACCACGCTGGGGGAGGAGGAAGCGGCCCAGACGATCAGCGGGTCGTCGGCGTTCGCGATGACGACGGCCTTCGTGCCGGACAGGCCCTCGCGCCACTTCTCGGCGAGCATCCGCGTCTCCGCGGCCCGGTCGAGCTGGTCGCGGGAGAGGTTGAGCAGGGCGATCGCCTTCGGCGTCACGTCCCGTGCGACTCCGGCGAGGTACTTCTCGTCGACCTCGATCACGCCGTACTTCGCGTCCGAGCCGCCCGCCAGGGCGGAGGTGATGCCCGCCGGCATGTTGGCGCCGAGCGCGTTGGAGACGACCGGGCCGCTGGCCCGCAGCGCCTCGGCGATGAGCCGGGTCGTCGTCGTCTTGCCGTTCGTCGCGGAGACGAGCACGACGTCGAGATGCTGGGCGAGCCGCCCGAGCAGGTCGGGGTCGAGCTTGAGCGCCACCTTGCCGCCGATCACGGATCCGCTGCCGCGTCCCGCGGCGCGGGACACCGCCGCCGCGGCCTTGCCTGCCGTCACGGCCAGCTTGGCCCGCGGCGACAACGGCTCCGTGTTGCCTGCCATCGTCACTGATCCTCCTTGCATCCGGCGCCGCATCTGCCCCAGGTCCACCGGTCAACGTCGGGGCTCAGCCTATCGAGATCCAGTCGCGCCCCCGCACCCCGGCACCACCGGGGGCGCTGGAGCACCCGGTGGAACGTACGCTTGCCGCCATGCGACACCGCCCGATTCCCGGCAGTTCCGGGTTCGTACGACCCATGACACTGCTCGGTGACCCGGCGCTGCACGCGCCCTGCGAGGCGGTGACCGATTTCGGTCCCTCGCTGGTCCGGCTCGTCGAGGACATGTACGCGACGATGTACGCCGCCGAGGGAGTCGGCCTCGCGGCCAACCAGGTCGGCGTACCGCTGCGCGTCTTCGTCTACGACTGCCCGGACGACGAGGACGTCCGGCACGTGGGGCACATCGTCAACCCCCGACTGGTCGAGGCCGACGGCATCACCGTACGCGGTCCGGAGGGGTGTCTGTCCCTGCCGGGCATCGAGGCGGGCACCGAACGCTTCGACCGGGCGGTGGTGGAGGGCGTTTCGGTGACGGGCTCGCCGGTGCGTGTCGAAGGCACCGGCTTCTTCGCCCGCTGCCTCCAGCACGAGTGCGACCACCTGGACGGACTGGTCTATACGGACCGCCTCACCGGCTGGCGCCGGGGCAGGGCGCTGCGGGCGGCGCGGCGGACGCCGTGGGGGCGCGAGGCGTAGGACGGGGCCGGGACGGCCCGGGCCCCGCTCCTCGGGCGCCGGAGGAGCGGGGCGGGGAAAGGCTCCGCGCGGCGACTGGAAGCCGGGGCCGCTAGAAGCCGGGGCCGCCCGCGCGGTCGCTCGCGGCGGCCAGGCGGCCCCACAGCAGGTCCGCGAGGCTGGACACCAACCGCTCGCGCGAGCAGGGGCGTTCGCCCAGCCACCAGTCGCCCGCCGCGTGCATCATGCCGACGATGCCGTGCCCCCACACCCGGGCCAGCTGCGCGTTGTCGGGCCCGAGGTCCACGCGTTCGGCGATCACCGTGGCCAGTTCCTCGCCGAGCCTGCGCAGCAGCGGCGCCGAGTGGCGGCCGACGTCGAAGCCCTGCTCCGGCTGGTGCGCGTCCTCGGAGGGGTGCATCAGGAACCGGTAGACCTGCGGGCGGGCCTCTATCGCGGCGAGGTAGGTGTCGAGTGTCGCCTCGACCCGCTCACGCCGCTCGGCGGGCGCGTCGAGCGCCGCCCGCAGGGCCGCGAGCAGCGCGTCGGTGTGGCGTTTGGCCAGGGCGCGGTAGAGCCCGCCCTTGTCGCCGAAGTGCCGGTAGAGGATCGGTTTCGTGATCCCGGCCTCGGCGGCTATGGCGTTCATGGAAGCCTGCGGACCGTCCCGCAGTACCACGCGGTCCGCCGCCTCCAGCAGCTCCCGCCGTCGCTGTGCGGCAGCGGAGCGCTGCTGCCCGTCCTGCTGTGTGGTTTCCATGGTGTGTCTCCCCGCCCAAAACGATTCCGTGACGCCTGCGCAACGTAACACCATGGCCGTGGCCCGCGCCGGTCCGTACGACGGCAGTTGACACTGCCCACCGGGCGATAACAGACTCGCGTTACCGCAAGTAACGCAAGAAATGAACGCAGTGCTGGAGGGGACATGGCCGAGTTCACGCTCGAACTCAACGATGACCAGAAGCAGGTCCGCGACTGGATCCACGGGTTCGCCGCCGATGTGATGCGCCCGGCCGCCGCCGAATGGGACGAGCGCGAGGAGACGCCCTGGCCCGTCATCCAGGAAGCGGCCAAACTCGGCATCTACTCCCTCGATTTCTACGCACAGCAGTTCTTCGACCCGACGGGCCTGGGAATCCCGATGGCGATGGAGGAGCTCTTCTGGGGCGACGCGGGCATCGGCCTGTCCATAGCCGGCACGGGCCTGGCCGCCGTCGGCGTCCTCGCGAACGGCACCGAGGAGCAGATCGGCACCTGGATCCCGCAGATGTACGGCGACGCCTCCGACGTCAAGGTCGCCGCCTTCTGCTCCTCCGAGCCGGACGCGGGCTCCGACGTCTCCGCGATGCGCACGCGCGCCGTGTACGACGAGGCCAAGGACGAGTGGGTGCTGAACGGCACCAAGACGTGGGCGACCAACGGCGGCATCGCCAACGTCCATGTCGTCGTGGCGCTCGTGGACCCGGAACTCGGCTCCAAGGGCCACGCCTCCTTCATCGTGCCGCCCGCCACCGAAGGCCTCTCCCAGGGGCAGAAGTTCAAGAAGCACGGCATCCGCGCCTCGCACACCGCCGAGGTCGTACTGGAGAACGTGCGGGTGCCCGGCCACTGCCTGCTCGGCGGCAAGGAGAAGCTCGACGAGCGCCTCGCCCGGGCCCGCGAGCGCGCCAGGAAGGGCGGCGAGCGGGGGAAGAACGCGGCGATGGCCACCTTCGAGGCGTCGCGCCCGGCCGTCGGCGCCATGGCGGTGGGCACCGCCCGCGCCGCGTACGAGGTCGCGCTCGACTACGCGAAGACGCGGGAGCAGTTCGGCCGCCCGATCATCGACAACCAGGGCGTCGCCTTCCAGCTCGCCGACATGCGCACCCAGATCGACGCGGCGCGGCTGCTGGTGTGGCGCGCTTCCTGGATGGCGGCCACGGGCAAGCCGTTCACCGCCGCCGAGGGCTCGATGTCGAAGCTGTACGCCAGTGAGACGGCCAAGAAGGTCACGGCGCAGGCCGTGCAGATCCTCGGCGGCAACGGCTTCACGCGGGAGTACCCGGTGGAGCGCATGCACCGCGACAGCGCGATCTACACGATCTTCGAGGGCACGAGCGAGATCCAGCGCCTCGTGATCGCCCGCACCCTGTCGGGCATGCCGATCCGCTGACGCCCGGCGGAGCCCGCGGGGGTGCGTACGCGAAGGCGCCGGAACCGCCGGGGGGCGGGGCCGGCGCCTTCGTGCGTGCCGCGTCAGGCCGAGAGCTGCGCCTCGATGGCCGCGACGACCTCGGTGGCCTCCGGCTCGGTACGCGGACGGAACCGCCCGACGACCTCGCCCTTGCCGCTGACCAGGAACTTCTCGAAGTTCCACTGGACGTCCCCGGCCTCGCCGTCCGCGTCCTTCACCTGGGTCAGCTCGTCGTACAGCGGGTGCCGGTGATCACCGTTGACCTCGATCTTCTCCAGCAGCGGGAACGTCACGCCGTAGCTCGCCGAGCAGAACGTCCCGATCTCCTCCGCGCTGCCCGGCTCCTGTCCCGCGAACTGGTTGCACGGCACACCGATCACCGTGAAGCCCCGGTCCGCGTACGTCTGCTGGAGCCGCTCCAGACCGGCGTACTGCGGCGTCAGCCCGCACTTGGACGCCACGTTCACCACCAGCACCACCTTGCCCTTGTGGGCCTCCAGCGTGGTCGGCTCGCCGGTCAGGGTGCGCAGAGGGATGTCGTACAGGCTCATCGGTGTCTCCTAGGGCTACGGGTGGCCGGGCGCTGCCGGCCGTCGGTCACTGGTCCGTACTGTTCCAGAGACCGGAGGCGGCGTGCCGCGCGGGCACGCGGACCCATGGATCCGCGAGCTCCCGCGGCACGCCGCCGGCCTCCCGGAACAGCCCCGTGAACGCGCGTTCCGCCGGGGACGGCAGCCGGTCGGGACGAGGAAGGGAACCATTACGCCGGCCGCACCGTCACCGGCTGTACGGCATCCCGCCCGTCCCGGGCCGCATGCTGCTCCCCCAAGCGCCGGCCTCACGAGGAGCAGCAGGGCGGTCAGGCGGCCGGCAGCAGGCGGAACAGTCCCTCCTGCACCACCGACACCAGCAGGTTGCCGTCCCGGTCGTAGATCCGGCCGCGCGCCAGCCCCCGCGCTCCCGTCGCGACGGGGGACTCCTGGTCGTACAGGAACCACTCGTCGGCCCGGAACGGCCGGTGGAACCACATCGCGTGGTCCAGCGACGCGATGTCGAAGTTGCGCGGCCCCCACAGCGGCTCCACCGGGATGCGGACCGCGTCGAGCAGCGTCATGTCGGACGCGTACGCCAGCGCGCACGTGTGCACGAGCTGGTCGTCGCCCAGCGGCCCGACCGCGCGCATCCACACCGCGCTGCGCGGGTCCGCCTCCTTGGTCTCCTCGGCGGTCCAGCGCAGCCGGTCGACGTAACGGATGTCGAAGGGCATCCGGCGGGCCATCCGGTCCAGCGCCTCGGGCAGTTCCCCCAGGTGCTCGCGGATCTCGTCCGCCACCGGCGGCAGCGAGTCCGGGTCCGGGAAGTCCAGGCGCGGCGGCAGCTGGTGCTCGAACGCGGCCTCCTCCGGCCGGTGGAAGGAGGCGGTCAGGTTGAAGATCGTCCGGCCCTCCTGGACGGCCGTGACCCGCCGGGTGGTGAAGGAACGCCCGTCCCTCACCCGCTCCACCTGGTAGACGATCGGCACACCGGGGCGGCCGGGCCGCAGGAAGTACGCGTGCAGGGAGTGCACGGGCCGGTCGCCCTCGGTCGTACGGCCGGCCGCGACCAGGGCCTGACCGGCGACCTGCCCCCCGAAGACCCGTTGCAGGGACTCCTGGGGGCTGCGGCCCCGGAAGATGTTGACCTCGATCCGCTCCAGGTCGAGCAGGTCGACGAGGCGTTCGGCGGGGTTGGTCGTCACGGGGGTTCTTCTCCTTGGTTGTGCGGCCGGGCTGGGCAGCCGGCTTCTACAGCTGGCCGACCGAGGTGACGCGGACCACGGCCCGCCCCTCCTCGTCGGAGGCGGCGAGATCGACCTCCGCGCTGATGCCCCAGTCGTGGTCGCCGTTCGGGTCGGCGAAGGTCTGGCGGACGCGCCACAGGCCGTGCTCGGCGTCCTCCTCGATCATCAGCAGCTTGGGTCCGCGGGCGTCGGGCCCGGTGCCCAGGTCCTCGTACTCGTCCCAGTACGCGTCCATGGCCTCGCCCCACTTGTCCTCGTCCCAGCCGGACTCGCCGTCCATCTCGCCCAGCTCCCGGACGTTGTCCAGGGCGGCGAGCTCGACGCGGCGGAACATGGCGTTGCGCACGAGGACCCGGAAGGCGCGCGCGTTCGCCGTGACCGGCTTGACCTGGTCGGCGCGCTCCTGGGCCTGCTCGGCCGTCTCCACCTCGGGGTTGGCGAGCTGCTCCCACTCGTCGAGGAGGCTGGAGTCGACCTGGCGCACCAGCTCGCCGAGCCAGGCGATCAGGTCCTCCAGGTCCTCGGACTTGATGTCGTCCGGGATGGTGTGCTCCAGCGCCTTGTACGCGCCCGCCAGGTAGCGCAGCACGATGCCCTCGGTGCGGGCCAGCTCGTAGTGCGAGGTGAACTCCGAGAAGGTCATGGCCCGCTCGTACATGTCGCGGACCACGGACTTCGGGGACACCGGGTGGTCGCCGACCCACGGGTGGCTCTTGCGGTAGACGTTGTACCCGTGCCAGAGCAGCTCCTCCAGCGGCTTCGGGTACGTGATCTCCTGGAGCCGCTCCATGCGCTCCTCGTACTCGACGCGGTCCGCCTTCATCTGGCCGACCGCCTCGCCGCGCGCCTTGTTCTGCTGGGCGGCGAGGATCTGGCGCGGGTCGTCCAGCGTCGACTCGACCACGGAGACCATGTCCAGGGCGTACGAGGGGGACTCCGGGTCCAGCAGCTCGTACGCGGCCAGCGCGAACGTGGACAGCGGCTGGTTGAGCGCGAAGTCCTGCTGGAGATCGACGGTCAGCCGTACGGTACGGCCGTCGGGCTCCGGGGTGTCCAGCATCTCCACCACGCCGCCGTCGAGCAGCGAGCGGAAGATGGCGATGGCCCGGCGGATGTGCCGCAGCTGCGCCTTGCGCGGCTCGTGGTTGTCCTCCAGGAGGTGGCGCATGGCCGCGAAGGGGTTGCCGGGGCGGGCGATGACCGAGAGCAGCATGGTGTGCGTGACGCGGAAGCGGCTGGTCAGCGGCTCGGGGTCGGACGTGATGAGCTTGTCGAAGGTCGACTCGGACCAGGCGACGAAGCCCTCGGGGGCCTTCTTGCGGACCACCTTGCGGCGCTTCTTCGGGTCGTCGCCCGCCTTGGCGAGCGCCTTCTCGTTCTCGACGACGTGCTCGGGCGCCTGCGCGACGACCAGGCCCGCCGTGTCGAAACCGGCCCGGCCGGCGCGGCCCGCGATCTGGTGGAACTCGCGGGCGCGGAGCGTGCGGACGCGCGTGCCGTCGTACTTCGTGAGCGCGGTGAACAGCACCGTGCGGATGGGGACGTTGACGCCGACGCCCAGGGTGTCCGTACCGCAGATGACCTTCAGCAGGCCCGCCTGCGCGAGCTTCTCGACGAGCCTGCGGTACTTGGGCAGCATGCCCGCGTGGTGCACGCCGATCCCGTGCCGCACGTACCGGGAGAGGTTCTTGCCGAACTTGGTGGTGAAGCGGAAGTTGCCGATCAGCTCGGCGATCTGGTCCTTCTCCTCGCGCGAGCACATGTTGATGCTCATCAGCGACTGCGCCCGCTCGACGGCCGCCGCCTGCGTGAAGTGCACGATGTAGACGGGAGCCTGCTTGGTCTCCAGCAGCTCGGTCAGCGTCTCGGTGATGGGGGTCAGACGGTACTCGTAGGAGAGAGGGACCGGACGGGTCGCGGAGCGCACCACGGAGGTCGGGCGGCCGGTGCGGCGGGTCAGGTCCTTCTCGAACATCGAGACGTCGCCGAGCGTCGCCGACATGAGGACGAACTGGGCCTGCGGCAGTTCCAGGAGCGGGATCTGCCAGGCCCAGCCGCGGTCCGGCTCGGCGTAGAAGTGGAACTCGTCCATCACGACCTGGCCGATGTCGGCGTGCTTGCCGTCGCGCAGCGCGATGGAGGCCAGCACCTCCGCCGTGCAGGCGATGACCGGGGCGTCGGCGTTGACGGACGCGTCGCCCGTCAGCATGCCGACGTTCTCGGTGCCGAAGAGCTTGCACAGGTCGAAGAACTTCTCCGAGACCAGCGCCTTGATCGGCGCGGTGTAGAAGGTGACCTTGTCCTGGGCCAGGGCGGCGAAGTGGGCACCCGCCGCGACCAGGCTCTTTCCGGACCCGGTGGGTGTGGACAAGATCACATTCGCACCGGAGACCACCTCGATCAGCGCCTCCTCCTGGGCGGGGTAGAGGCTGATGCCCCGGCCCTCGGCCCATGAGGAGAAAGCCTCGAAGAGGGCATCGGGGTCGTCGGTCGGGGGCAGCTGATCGATAAGGGTCACGCCCCCCATCTTGCCTGGCTTCCCCCCTCGAGAGGGAACCGGACGGCCCTACGAAGATCGCGAGCGATACGCTGCCGTGTCAACGGGGCACACCACAAGAGCAAATGGGGCGGGAACGACCATGATGGGACCGGCGCACTCCCTGTCAGGAGCAGCGGCCTGGCTGGGGGTGGGGGCGGCTGCGGCCGCGGCCGGACATCCGATGCCCTGGCCCGTACTCGCCGTCGGAGCGCTGATCTGCGCGGGCGCGGCCCTCGCCCCCGACCTCGACCACAAGTCCGCGACCATCTCGCGCGCCTTCGGGCCGGTGTCGAAGGGCCTGTGCGAGATCGTCGACAAACTGTCGTACGCCGTCTACAAGGCGACCAAGAAGCCCGGTGACCCGCGCAGGACCGGCGGCCACCGCACCCTCACCCACACCTGGCTGTGGGCGGTCATGACCGGCGGCGGCGCGTCGCTCCTGGCGTTCACCGGCGGCCGCTGGGCGGTCCTCGTGATTCTCTTCGTCCACCTGGTGCTGGCCGTGGAGGGCCTGCTGTGGCGGGCCGCCCGGATGTCCAGCGACGTCCTGGTGTGGCTGCTCGGCGCGACGAGCGCGTGGATGCTGGCGGACATACTCGACAAACCGGGCAACGGTGCCGACTGGCTGTTCACCGGTTCCGGCCAGGAGTACCTGTGGCTCGGCCTGCCGATCGTCCTGGGCGCGCTGGTGCACGACATCGGCGACGCGCTCACCGTCTCCGGCTGCCCGATCCTGTGGCCGATCCCGGTCGGCCGCAAGCGCTGGTACCCGATCGGCCCGCCCAAGGCGCTGCGGTTCCGCGCGGGCAGCTGGGTGGAGCTGAAGGTGCTGATGCCGGCGTTCATGCTGCTCGGGGGAGTGGGCGGCGCGGCGGCGCTCAACTTCATCTGACGGGTGCGCCGGGCGCGGCCGCCGGTGCCGCCGTACGGGCCGTACGCGGCACCAGCGCCAGCCCCGCCAGCGGCACCGCCGCCAGCACCAGCCACGGCAGCGCCCCGCCCGCCTCCAGCAGCGCCCCGGCCGGGGCGCTGCCCGCCAGCACCACCAGGCCCGACACGGACGACAGCGCACCGGTGAACAGGCCGAGGCTGCGGTCGCCGACGAGATCCGGCAGCCATGCCCGGGTCGCGGGGACGACCAGCATCTGCCCCAGCGTCAACAGCACCACGAAGGCCAGCGACGGCCACAGTCCGCCCGCCTCCAGCAGCGCCCCGGCCACCGCGAAGGACGCGGCGATCAGCAGCAGCCCGCCGAGCACGGAGCCCCGCCACGACAGCCGCTCCGCCGCCCACCGCGACAGCGGCACCTGCCCGGCGACCACCAGCACCGACGACAGCGCGAAGAGCCAGCCGAGCGCGGCCTGCGACCCCGTGGCGCGTTGCAGCTCGCCGGGCAGCGCGAGGTAGAGCTGGTTGTAGGCGAGCAGGTAGGTGCTGTAGGCGAGGCACAGGCCGAGGAAAGCGCGGTTGCGCAGCAGCAGCCGCACCCCGTCCCGCACCGGCACGTGCTCCCGGCCGTCCTGGCCGTGCTCCCCGGGCCCGGCCGGCGGGCGGCCCGGCAGCAGGCGCCAGTGCGCCGCCGTGACGACGGCGAAGACCGCGGCGCCCGTCAGGCACGCGGCCCGGAACCCGCCGTACAGCAGCAGCGCCCCCAGTACGGGACCGATCAGCGCACCCGCCTGTCCGCCCGCCGAGAACCGCGCCAGCATCCGGGTGCGGGGCAGTCCCGTCTCCTCCTCGTGCCGCACCGCCTGCCGGGCGATCTCCGTCTCCACCGCGGGCGAGAACAGCGCCGCGGCGAACCCCACCAGCAGGACCGCCCCGATCACCGACCACGTCGCGCCCGCGAACCCGAGCCACCCGAACCCGGCCACGCGCAGGGCACACCCCGCCAGGACCACCGGCCGGGCGCCGTACCGGTCGGTGAGCGCCCCGCCGACCACGAACAGCCCCTGCTGGCTGAAGGTGCGCAGCCCCAGTACGAGGCCCACCAGCCACCCCGCGAGCCCGAGCGTCCCGCTCAGGTGCTCGGCGAGATAGGGCAGGACGGCGAAGAACCCGACGTTGAAGGCGAACTGGCTGGAGATCAGCAACCGGGGCAGCGGGGGCAGCCGGGGCGGCCGGGACGGACCGGCGGCGCTCATCGCGCACCCCCGACGGACGGGACCGCGGCGAGCAGTTCGCGCGTGTACGGGTGCCCGGCCGTCCCGTACAGCAGGCGGGCGGGCCCCGTCTCCACCACCCGGCCGTGACGCATCACCGCGACCCGGTGCGCCACATGACGCACCAGGGCCAGATCGTGGCAGATGAAGAGGTACGCGAGGCCGAACCGTTCCTGGAGGTCCGTGAGGAGGTTGAGCACCCCGGCCCGTACCGACGGGTCCAGCGCCGACACCGGCTCGTCGAGCACCAGCAGCCGCGGCTCGCTCGCCAGCGCCCGCGCGATGCCGACGCGCTGGCACTGCCCGCCGGACAGTTCGTGCGGCCGGCGCCCGCCGGCCGCGGCGTCCAGACCGACCATCTCCAGGAGTTCGGCCACCCGCCGCGGACCGCCGTCCCGGTCCCACCGGCCCTGTACGCGCAAGGGCTCGGCCACCGCGTCGCGCACCCGCTGCCGGGGGCTCAGCGAACCGTACGGATCCTGGAACACCGGTTGCAGGGCGGGCCGCAGCGGCCGCAGCGCCCGCTCGTCCAGCGCGGTCAGCTCACGTCCGTCGAACCACACCTCGCCGCTGTCGGGGCGGCGCAGCCCGAGCACGGCCGCCGCCGTACTCGACTTGCCGGAACCCGATGCGCCGATCAGGGCGAGGGTCTCGCCCGCGGCCAGCTCGAAGGAGACGCCGTCGACGGCCGTGCGGCCCGGGTAGCGGACCACCAGGTCCCGTACCTCCAGCAGCGCGCTCATGCGGCGGCCTCCAGGGCGTGGTGGCAGGACACCAGATGCGCGTCGCCCACGGCTTCGGGGGCCTCGGCGCCGCAGCGGTCGTCCGCCAGCGGACAGCGGGGCGCGAAGGCGCACCCCGCAGGCACGTCGGCGGGCGTCGGCGGGGCGCCGCCGAGCGCCGGAAGTCTGCGGTCGGCCACCGGTTCGCCGGGCGGCAGCGAGGCGAGCAGCGCGGCGGTGTACGGGGCGCGCGGCTGCCCGAACACCCGGCCCACGGGCCCGGATTCGGTGTGCCGCCCGGCGTACATCACCAGCACGCGGTCGGCGTACCGGGCCACCACCCCCAGGTCGTGCGTGACCAGCATCAGCGCCGCGCCCGTCTCCGCGCGCCGCTCGGCGAGCACGTCGAGCACCTGCGCCTGCACGGTCGGGTCGAGCGCGGTGGTCGGCTCGTCCGCGACGACCAGGTCGGGGTCGTTGACGGTCGCCATCGCGATCACCGCGCGCTGGCGCATCCCGCCGGAGAACTCGTGCGGGTACGCCTTCGCCCGCCGCGCCGCGTCCGCGATCCCCACCCTGTCGAGCGCGGCGACGGCCCTGGCCCGCGCCTGCGCGCGCCCGCACCCCGACGACCGTACGGCGGCGGCGATCTGGTCCCCGACGGTGTGCACGGGCGACAGCACGGCCAGCGCGTCCTGCGGTACGTACGCCATGCGCCGCCCCCACAGCCCCGCGTACGCGCGGCGGTCCGCGCCGGCCAGCTCGCGGCCGTCGAACCGCACGCTGCCGGTGATCTCCGCCCCGTACGGCGCCATGCCGAGCACGGCCCGCGCGGTCAGCGACTTGCCGGCCCCCGACTCGCCGACCAGGCCCAGCACTTCGCCGCGCCGGATGTCGAAGGAGAGGGAGCGGACGGGGGTGACGGTCCGCGCCCCGTCCCGGACGCGGACGCGCAGATCTCGGACGGACAGAAGGGTCATGGGCGTTGGGCCTTCGGGGAGGTGAGTGACGACAGGGACACGGCGAGCCCCGCCAGCAGGGCGAGCGCCGTCGCAGGCGCGAGCGCGGCCCACGGGGCGCGCTCGACGTACATCCGCGACTCGTCGAGGAGCAGCCCCCACTCCGGCGCGGGCGGCTGTACGCCGAGTCCGAGGAAACCGAGCGAGGCGAGCGCCAGGGCGATCCCGGGCAGCCGGAGCACCGCGTGGCGGGCGACCGGTCCGGCGACGGCGGGCAGGACGTGCCGGGTCAGGATCCGGTACGGGGTGGAACCGATGGCGCGCTGCGCGGTGAGGAAGCCGGACGCGCGCACCTCCTGCACCAGGGCGGCGGCGTGCGCGGCGAGCGGTGGCCAGGAGACCAGTGCGACGGCCAGCGAGGCGCCCGCCGTGCCGGGGCCGAGCACGGCGGCGACGAGGATGCCGACGACGACGGGCGGCAGGGCGTTGGCGACATCGCTGGCACCGGCCGTGAAGTCCGGCAGGAACCCCAGGACCAGGGCGACGGCGTAGCTGATCGCGCACACGGCCAGCGCCACCCCCACCGTGGAGGCCGCCCCGTGCCCGAGCCGCGCCAGCACGTCCCGCCCGAGCCCGTCGGTGCCCAGCGGATGCGCCCCCGAGGGCGCGGCGAGCCGGGCGGCGGTGTCCACGGCGTACGGATCCCGCAGCAGCCCCCAGGCGACGACTCCCAGCAGCACCCCGCCCAGTACGACGGGCACGGCCCGCCGGAGCGGTCCCGCGGGCGCGGGCAGCGGAGCGGGCAACGCCAGCGAGGCGCCGCTCGCCCCCGCCGTCCGGCCGCGCGCAGGGCTCCGCCCCGCGCCACCCCCGCGTGCCGCGGCGGACCCGGCCGCACCGGGCACGGGGCTCTGCCCCGGGCCCCGGTCCGCAATCGCCGGACGGGCTTGTTGGTGCCCCGGTGTCCCGGGCGTCGGACGGGCTTGTCCGCGGCTCGGTGTCTCCCTCGCCGGGCGGGCCGGCTCTCCCGGTTCTTCCGCCCCGGGCCGGGAAAGCGAGCCCGTCCGGCGAGGGAGGGCTTCGGGAAGGGGCGGGACGGGGGAAGGCCCCGACGCGCCGGCCGCCACCGCCGAACCCCTCAGCGGCCCCGGCCTCGGGCCGAACAGCCGACGGCGTACGGCAAAGATCGCCAGCCGTGCCGCGCCCTTCACCCCCGTCGGCCCCGACCGCGCCGCAGAAACGTTTCGCAGCGCCGGTCCGAGCAGCCGGCGGCGTACGACGTGCGCCACCGCTCCCGCCACCAGCCCCAGCGCCAGCAGGGCCAGTACCGCGCCCTGGAGCAGCGGCAGGTCCTGGGACTTGGCCGCGCCCAGCGCCGTACGTCCGATGCCCGGCACCGCGAACACCGTCTCCACCGCGACCGCGCCACCCGTGAGCCCCACCGCGACCAGCCCGAACTGCGGCACCAGCGCGGGCATCGCACGACGCGTCGCCGCGCCCGCGATCCGCCACGGCGTGACGCCGGACGCCCGCCACAGCACCGCCCACCGCTCACCGAAGGCCGCGGGCAGCGCGTCGTCGACGAGCCGCCCGACGAGACCGCCCGCCGGTACGCCCATGGCCAGCGCGGGCAGCACCAGGTGCGCGGGGCCGGCCCAGCCGGACGTCGGCAGCCAGCCGCACCACACGCCCAGCACGATCAGCCCCACCGTCGCCAGCAGGAACTCCGGTACGGAGGCGAGCATCGCGCCCGGCGCACCGGCCGCATGCCCCCGCAGCGTGCCCCGCGCCCCGCGCACCACCGTCCGGGCGCACAGCGCGACGGCGACCAGTACGGCCACCACCAGCGACGCGCCCATCAGCAGCAGCGACACCCCGAGCCCGGACAGTACGGACGGCAGGACCTCCGCCCCCGAGACCCACGAGGTGCCGAGGTCGCCGCGCACCAGCCCGCCCGCCCAGTCGCCGAGCAGCGCGAACGGCCCGCCGCCGAGACCGAGGTCGTCACGGATCGAGTCCAACGCCTCGGCGGTGGGCTCCTGTTCGGCGGACCTGGCCCGCAGCACGGTGAGCGCCGGGTCCTTGCCGGACAGCCAGGGCAGCAGCCCGACCCCCGCCGTGACGGCGAGCAGGCCGGCGGCCCGCGTCAGCGCCGCCTTCACTTGATGTGGGTGTCGACGGTGACGAGTTCCCGCTCGCGCGGGTCCTTCGCCGAGCCGACGACGTGCGCGGCGTCACCCTGGACGACCCGCTCGTGCAGCATCGGGATCGCGGCGTCCGTGTTCAGCACGGCGGTCTCGGCCGCGAGGACGGCCGCGCGCCGCGCGTCGCCCGACGCCGTACCGGCCGCCTTGCGCAACGCCTTGTCCACGGTCGGGTCGCTCAGCTGCGCGATGTTGAAGGACCCGTCGCTCGCGAAGTCGCTGTAGAGGTACGCGGCCGGGTCGCCGGAGTCGAGGACGGTCGCCCGGGAGAGGACGAACGCGTCGAACTTGCCCGCCAGCGCGTCGGATTCGATGTTCGCGTACTCCCGCACCTCCAGCTTCACCTTGAACCCGGCCTTCTGGAGCTGCTGCTGGAGCGTCGCGGCGACCTCGGGCAGCTCGGCCCGGTCCGTGAACGTGCCGATGGTGACCGAAGCGCCGTCCGGCTTTCCGGGAGCGGTGGCCGAGGTCCGTCCCTTCCGCTCCTTCGACCACGGCAGGGCGGGTCCGAGCAGCCCCTCGGCGACATCGGCGCGGCCTTCGTAGACCCCGTCCACGAGCGCCCGCGCGTCGATGGCCCGGCGTGCGGCGGCCCGCAGGGAAGCGTCCTTGAAGGCGCCCTTGGACGTGTTGAGGTAGAGGGTGTTGGTGCGCGGCATCGGCACCTCGGTGATCTGCTTCTCGTCCAGCAGCGACGCCTGCGACACCGGTACGGCCTCGACGATGTCGGCCTCGCCGCTGCGCAGCGCGGCGGCGCGGGCGGTGCTGTCGGGCACGAACGTCACGTCGATGCCGGGGGCCTTGGCGGCGCCGCCCCAGTAGTGCTCGTTGCGGTCCAGCGTGGCGGAGCTGGTGCCGTTCACCTTGGTCAGGACGAACGCGCCCGTGCCGGCGCCCACCGGGTTCACCGCCTTGCCCCGGTACGCCTTCGCGGCGAGGACCGACAACTGCGGCGACGACATCCGCTCGGGCACCAGCGGGTCCGCCTCGGCGGTGGAGACGGTGACGGTGTCGCCCCGCGCCTCGACCGTGAGGCCGACCCCGTCCAGGATGCGCGGCTTGGGCGAAGCGGTGGCGGCCGCGGTGAGCGAGCGGGCCACGGCGGCGGCGGTCAGCGGTGTGCCGTCGTGGAAGCGCACGCCGTCCCTGACGGTGAATTCCCAGGTCAGATCGGACGTACGCCGCCACTTCTCGGCGAGTGCGGGACGCGCGTTGCCCTCCGCGTCGAGCGTCACCAGCGTTTCGGCGGTGCTCCAGCGGGACAGCTTGAAGGCGTCGTCGCTCAACGGTGAGAGGCCGGACCGGGGCGGCTGCATCATCGCCACCCTGATGCGCTTGTCCCCGGAGGCGGCGGCACCGGTGGCACCGGAGGCGAAACATCCGGTGAGCAACAGGGAGGACGCGACGGCTATGGCCGCGACGGGCAGGACCTTGGGCACAGGCACGGGGGACTCTTCCGGGGGGCATGGAGCAAACGGTTTGCGACCAGAACATAGCTCATGAAAATCATATTCAACAAATAGTCGTCCCTGCTCATACGCTCAGCAGTCCGGCCGTCGCCACCACGGGGGCGATGGCATATGCGAAGGGTGAGGCGACCTGTTCGCGGAGAGTTAACACGGTTGTAAATTGCCGAGTTGCTGTCCGGTGTCTGTTCCTGAACAGAATGGTGTCGGCTTCCGGCACGACGTCACAGGGAGGGGGAACCGTGCTGCGGATCACCGCAGCCGCCAAGGCGCTGCTGTTGGCGGTGTTCGCGCTGCTCTCCCTCACGGCCGCGACCGGCGACGCCGTCGCGGTGTCCGTGTCCGGCAACTCCGTGACCGCCGCCGACCCGGAGACGGCGCCGCCGGTGGTCGCGGGAGGTTCCTGCTCGGCCCCGCTCCCCGAGGGCGAAACGCACCCGGGCCACGTACGCCGGGCCCACCGGCCCGAGACGGTTGCCCCACAGACGACCGTCCGTACCGTCTGCACCCTGTCGTCCCCGCCCGCGGAACTCCCGCTGCGCTCCGCTGCGGCCGTCGCCGTGCCGTACTGCCACGCACCCTTCAGATCCGGGGACTTCCCCGTCGCCCTCCAAGTCTTCCGCTGCTGACACGGCCGTACGGGCCGATTCCGGACCCCGTGCACACCGATCCGTCATCTCGGCACTGTCATCGCTCTTGGAGGCGATCCCCCCATGCAGACCTTCATCGACCATGCCCGCTCCCTGGGGGAGCGGATAGCGGCCGGCGACGAGCAGCGCGAGTGGTTCGGGCGGCTGGCGGCCGGCCAGTCGCCGCAGGCGCTCTTCATCACCTGCTCCGACTCCCGCGTCGTCCCTTCCCTGATCACCGGCGCACGCCCCGGTGACCTCTTCGAGCTGCGCACGGCGGGCAACGCGGTGCCCCCCTACCGCGTGGACCGGCCCAGCGGCGAGGCCGCGACCATCGAGTACGCGGTGAGCGTGCTGCAAGTCCCCGACATCGTGGTCTGCGGGCACTCCCACTGCGGGGCGATCGGCGCGCGGGTGCGCGGTGAGGACCTCCGCGCCGTACCGGCGGTCGCCGGGTGGCTGAACAGCCAGCTGCCGGACGACCTGGGCGCACTCCGCTCGGACGCGGACGCGGACACCGGGGTGGCGGCGGCCGTCCAGCGCAACGTCCGGGAGCAGATGGACCGGCTGCGCGCCTACCCCTGTGTGGCCGAGCGCGTCGACGCCGGACAACTGAGGCTCCACGGCTGGTTCTACGCCGTGGACACCGGGCTCGTCCTGGCCCACCAGCCCGCCGCCGACGCCTTCCTTCCGCTGTGAGCGCCGGCGCGAACACCCTCGTCGAGGCCGTCAGGAACGGCCTCGCGCGGCGGGGCACGGGCGACCTCCGTGCCGATTTCACCGCCTCGCTCGTCGTCTTCCTGGTGGCGGTGCCGCTGTGCGTGGGCGTGGCCGTCGCCTCAGGGGTGCCCGCCGAACTCGGCCTCGTCACCGGCATCGTGGGCGGCCTCGTCACCGGACTGCTGCCCGGCAGCAGCCTCCAGGTCAGCGGACCCGCGGCCGGGATGACGGTGCTCGTGTACGAGGCCGTGCAGGAGTACGGGATCAGCGCACTCGGCGTCGTCGTGCTGGGCGCCGGAGTGCTCCAGCTCGCGATGGGCGCCCTCCGGCTGGGCCGGTGGTTCCGGGCGATCTCGATCGCGGTGGTGCAGGGCATGCTCGCCGGTATCGGCCTGGTGCTCATCGCCGGCCAGCTGTACGCGCTGGTCGACGCCGAGGCGCCCGCCGGCGGGCTCGCGAAGATCGGCGGCCTGCCGGGGCTGGCCTTCGACACCCTGGGGTCGGGCCCGGCCCTGGCGGCGTTCGCCATCGGGGCCGGCACGGTGGCGGTGCTGCTGCTGTGGCCGAGGATCCCGGCCGCGGCGCGCGTGCTGCCCGCCCCGCTCGCCGCGGTCGCACTCGCCACCGCGGCGGCGTTCGCCTTCGACGCGCCGGTCGCGCGGGTGGAGGTGCAGGGGCTGCTCGACGCCGTACAGCCGCCCGGCACGGGCGACTTCGCACGCCTCGCCGAGGTGGGCGTGCTGGGCACGGTGATCGCCTTCACCCTGATCGCGTCGGCCGAGAGCCTGTTCAGCGCGGCCGCGGTGGACCGGCTGCACGACGGTCCCAGGACCGACTACGACAAGGAGCTCGTCGCCCAGGGCGCGGGCAACACGGTGTGCGGGATGCTCGGCGCGCTGCCGATGACGGCGGTGATCGTCCGCAGCTCGGCCAACCTCCAGGCGGGGGCGCGCACCAAGGCGTCCCGGGTGCTGCACGGGGTGTGGCTGCTCGTCTTCGCCGCGGTGTTCCCGGCGGCCCTCGGCGTGATCCCGGTGGCGGCGCTGGCCGGTGTGCTGGTGCACGCGGGCTGGAAACTGATCCCGGTGAAGGAGTTCGCCCCGCTGTGGCGCGAACACCGCGGTGAGGCGGTGGTGCTGGGCGCCACGGCCCTGTCGATCGTGGTGACCAACATGTTCGAAGGGGTACTGATCGGCCTGCTGCTGGCGGTCGCGAAGACCGCGTGGGAGACGTCCCACGTCCACGTGGAGGTCTCCGGCGCCGACGGGACCGGGGACGACCCGGGGCCGCTGCGGGTCCGGGTACTGGGCAACGCGACCTTCCTGCGGCTGCCGAAACTCCTCGACGAGCTGGAGGCGCTGCCCCGCGACCGGGCGATCGAGCTGGACCTCACGGGCCTGCGCCACGTGGACCACGCGTGCGGTGCGGCACTGACGGCGTGGACGGACCGGCACAACGAGGAGGGGGTGAAAGCGGTGAAGGTCGCGGCCTGACCGCCGCGAGGCGCGGACCGGCCCCGGCCGGCACCGCCGGAACCGCGCTCACCCGCCCCGCCCCGCACGGAACGGTCCGTGCGGGGCGGGGCCGCCCGTACCCTCACCCCCTCACCGCCGTCGCGGTCTCGAGCGCAGCCCGTGCCCTTCTCGGCCGCCGGCCCGGCCTCCACGCCCTCGGGCGTACGGACGTATGCCTTCGGCGCCTCGGCCCGCCGCGGGACCGGCCGCATGAACGTCGTGGCGCGGGTCCGGCTAGCCCGGGGCGATACGGCTGAGGTGCTCCCAGGACCGGTACAGATCCGTTTGGGCCCGGCCCATCTCCATGACGTGGTCGAAGGACTGGCTGCCGACGATCAGCCGCCGGGGCGGGTCCGGCAGTGCGGCCAGCTCCATGATGACCGGAGCGGCGGTGTCCGGCTCCGGGGCGACGGCGTCGCCCCACATCGCCTCCATCTCGGTGCGCAGGGGCTGGTACTGCGCCAGAGGTTCGGTGGTCGTGGTGCCGGTGGTGAACAGGCCGGTGTTGTAGCCGCCCATCTGCACGATGGTGACCTTGACGCCGAACCCCTCGACCTCCATCGCCAGTGCCTCGCTGACCGAGTCCAGCGCGGCCTTGCCCGCGCCGTAGAAGCCGACGGTGGCCATGCCGCCGCCGCTGCCCATCGAGGTGACCTGGAGGAGCCGTCCCCCGCCCTGGGCGCGCAGGTGGGGAAGGACCGCCTGAGCCACCCACACGGCGCCGAAGAAGTTCACATCCATATGCGCCCGGATCTGCTCCTCCGTGGCTTCCTCCACCATGCCGTAGAGCATCCCCCCGGCGTTGTTGACGACGACGTCCAGCCTGCCGAACGCGGCAGCCGCCCGCTTTACCCCGTCGAACACGGCCCGGCGGTCGGTGACATCCAGCGGAAGCGGGACCAGGTGGCCGGGGTACTTCCCGGTCAGTTCCTCCAGGGGTTCGACGTTGCGGGCAGCGGCCACCACGCGGTCGCCGCCCGCCAAGGCGGCCTCGGCGAAAGCCCTGCCCAGGCCGCGGGATGCGCCGGTGATGAGCCAGACTCGTGCGTTCGCCATGATGTCCCACCTCAGTAAACGAAACGGCTCGTATCGATTCGTTGCAAACCTAGGGCATCGCTTCTGGTTTTCGCAATACGGATCGTCTCGTTTTCTTTCGGGGCTAGACTGAGCGCATGTCCAACGAGAAGGGGCCGGACCACTCCCGGCGCAAGGAACGGTCCCGGCAGGCAATCCTCGCGGCCACCCGCGCCCTGGTCGCAGAGGAGGCGTACGAGAAGGTCACCGTCGAAGCCATCGCCGCCCGTGCCGGCGTCGGCAAGCAGACGATCTACCGGCGGTGGCCGTCGAAGAGCGCAGTCGTCTTCGCTGCCCTTCTGGCGCTGAGCGAGGATGCGGACGGGCAGTCGGTCGCCCTGCCGGACACGGGCGACCTCGAAGCCGACCTCAAGCTCGTCATGCGTGCCACGGCGGAGGAGTTCGCCGACCCGGCCTTCGACAGGCTGATCCGGGCCCTCAACACCGAGATCGCCAACGATGCCGCGCTGGCGGCCGAGTACCGGCAGAAGCTGGCCCAGCCGCTGGAAGAGGCGAAGAAGGCGCGCTTGCGCAGCGCCCAGGAGGCCGGCCAGCTCGACGCCGACGCCGATCTCGACCTGGCCCTCGAAGTGCTCTACGCCCCCCTCTTCCAGCGGTGGCTGCACCGCAGCGGTCCGCTGACCGCCGCATACGCCGACTCGCTTGTCGACGCGACCCTCAGGGCTTTCGGCCCCTGAACAGGAAAGGCCACCCCCGCGCCGGCCCTGGCGGCCGGCCCCGCCCCGACGAGGCGCTCGCTCATCGGCCGCCGGCCCGCACCGAGCGCTCGCACCAGCTCCGCCAGGTGCTCCTCGGCGGGCATGCCCGGGCTCGAGCCCGCCAGGACGTCCTCGCGTACGGCCCCCCACTGCTTACCGCTCAGCAGCCGCGCCCCGGGAGTCGGGCCGGCGATGCGAGGGCGCGGCGGGAACGTGGCCACCGGCCCGCCGGGCGGCGCCGGGTCCGCCCGGCGGGCGGGCTCTCACGACCGTGGCGCGCAGCCGCTTCTCCGCCACCATGCGGGCTTCGGGCACCTGCCGGCCGGCGCCGGCACCCCGGGCAGCGGCACCCGGTGACGGTGTGGTCAGTCCACCGCCTGGCTGGACAGCGCCGCCGGCCCCCCGGTGTGCGTCCACGCCGGGCTCCGTACCGCCAACGCCAGGGCGGTGCGGAGCCCGGAAGTGCGCCTCGGCGGATCGCTGCCGGCCGCAGTGGCCGCCGGGGCGGCCGCCGTCACGCACCGCGGAGAACGGTCAGCCGTGCCAGGACCGCCACAGCGCCGCGTACGCCCCGCCGGCCGCCACCAGTTCGTCGTGGCTGCCCAGTTCGCTGATCCGGCCGTTCTCCACCACCGCGATCACGTCCGCGTCGTGCGCGGTGTGCAGCCGGTGCGCGATCGCCACGACCGTACGCCCGTCCAGCACCCGCGCCAGCGACCGCTCCAGATGCCGCGCGGCCCGCGGGTCGAGCAGGGACGTCGCCTCGTCGAGCACCAGGGTGTGCGGGTCGGCGAGCACCAGCCGGGCCAGCGCGATCTGCTGCGCCTGCGCCGGGGTGAGCGCGTGGCCGCCCGAGCCGACCTCGGTGTCCAGGGCGTCGTCCAGCGCCCGCGCCCAGCCGTCCGCGTCGACCGCGCCGAGCGCCGCCCACAGCTCCGCGTCGTCCGCGCCCGTGCGGGCCAGCAGCAGGTTGTCGCGCAGGGAGCCCACGAAGACGTGGTGCTCCTGGTTGACCAGTGCCACGTGCGTACGCACCCGCTCGGCCGGCATCCGTGACAACTCGGCCCCGCCGAGCGTCACTTCGCCCGTACGCGGCGCGTAGATCCCGGCGAGCAGCCGCCCCAGCGTGGACTTGCCGGCGCCCGAAGGACCGACCAGGGCCATCCGCGTGCCGGGCGCCACGTCCAGCGTCACCTCGTGCAGCACGTCGACGTCCGCCCGGTACCCGAAACGCACCGCGTCGGCCCGCACCGCACGCCCGTCGGGCACGACCTCCGGGTCACCCGCGTCCGGCTCGATCTCCCGTACGCCGACGAGCCGGGCCAGCGACACCTGGGCGACCTGGAGTTCGTCGTACCAGCGCAGGATCAGGTTGACCGGGTCGACGAGCATCTGCGCGAGCAGGGCGCCCGTGGTCAGCTGGCCGACACTGATCCAGCCCTCCAGGACGAAGACGCCACCGATCACCAGCACCGAGCACAGGATCGTCATGTGCGTGACGCTGATGACGGGGAAGAGCACCGACCGCAGCCACAACGTGTACCGTTCCCACGCCGTCCACTGACTGATCCGCTGCTCGGAGAGCGCCACCCGGCGGTCGCCGAGGCGGTGGGCCTCGATGGTCCGCCCGGCGTCCACCGTCTCGGCGAGCATCGCCGCGACCGCCGCGTAGCCCGCCGCCTCCGAGCGGTACGCCGAGGGCGCCCGCCTGAAGTACCAGCGGCAGCCGACGACCAGGACCGGAACGGCCACCAGCACGGCCAGCGCCAGGGGCGGCGCGGTGACGGTCAGGCCGCCGATCAGCAGCCCCGCCCACACCACACCGATGGCGAGCTGCGGCACGGCCTCGCGCATCGCGTTCGCCAGCCGGTCGATGTCGGTGGTGATGCGCGACAGCAGATCGCCGGTGCCCGCCCGCTCCAGCACGCCCGGCGGCAGGCCGACCGACCGCACGAGGAAGTCCTCGCGCAGGTCGGCCAGCATCTCCTCGCCGAGCATCGCGGCCCGCAGCCGCATCTGCCGGGTGAAGAGGGTCTGGACGACGAGCGCGATCGCGAACACCGCTGCCGTGCGCTCCAGACGGAGCTCGCGCGCCCCGTTCGCCAGGTCCTCGACGAGCGAACCCAGCAGGTAGGGGCCCACCATCGAGGCGACGACCGCGACCGCGTTGAACGACACGAGCACGGCGAACGCCCCGCGGTGCCGTCTCATCAGCTCGCGCACATAGGTCCGTACGGTCGCGGGACCGCCGACGGGCAGGGTCGTCGCCGACTCCGGTGCCGCCGGGTCGTACGCCGGTGGCGCCACGCCGATCATGCCGATTCCTCAATCTCTTGGAGTTCCCGTGTCCGGGTGGCCGCGGTGCCCGCGGTGTTCCCGTCGCGCTCGTCGTGTTCGTGGTGTTCGTCGTCGGGTTCGCGGGTGACGACCGCGCGGTAGCGCGGGTCGGTGCGCAGCAGCTCGCGGTGCGCGCCCACCGCGGCGACCTCGCCCTCATGGACGAGCACCACCCGGTCGGCCCGGTCGAGCAGCAGCGGCGACGACGCGAAGACGACGGTCGTACGTCCCGTACGCAGCTCCTTCACGCCCGCCGCCACCCGCGCCTCGGTGTGCGAGTCGACCGCCGAGGTCGGCTCGTCCAGGACGAGCACCTCGGGGTCGGTCACCAGCGAGCGGGCCAGCGCCAGGCGCTGGCGCTGGCCCCCGGAGAGCGAACGCCCGCGCTCCGTGATCCGGGTGCGCATCGGGTCGCCCGTGCTGTCCGCCGACGCCTGGGCGAGCGCGGCCAGTACGTCGCCGCACTGCGCCGCGTCCAGCGCGTCCGCCGCGGTCACCTTCCCCGAAGCCGGTACGTCGAGCAGCTCGCCCAGCGTGCCGGAGAGCAGCACCGGGTCCTTGTCCTGGACCAGGACGGCGCCCCGCGCGGTGATCAGCGGCAGGTCGTCGAGCGCCACCCCGCCCAGCAGCGCCGACGGGGGCTTCTCCTCGTCGGTGTCCGAGGTGGCGTGACCGCCGAGGCGCTCCGCGAGCAGGCCCGCCAGGTCGGGATCGCCGCACACCACGGCGGTGAACCGGCCGGCGGGTGCGAGGAGCCCGGTGGCCGGGTCGTACAGGTCACCGCCCGGGGCCAGGTCACCGCCCGGGGCCTCCTGACCGCCGGAAGCAGCCGTGTCGTCCGGAACGCAGGCCGTGCGCTCCAGTGAGAGCACCCGCACGGCCCGCTTGGCGGAAGGCCGTGAGAAGGAGTACGCCATGGCGATCTCCTCCACGTGCCGCAGAGGGTAGAGCAGCAGCGTCACCGCGCTGTAGACGGTGACCAGTTCGCCGACCGCGATCCGCCCGTCGAGGGAGAGCCTCGCGCCGTACAGCACGACCGTGATCAGCAGCAGGCCCGGCAGCAGCACCTGGATCGCGGAGATCAGCGACCACATGCGGGCGCTGAGCACGGCGGCCTTGCGGACCTCCTGCGAGGCGCTGCGGTAGCGGTCGAGGAACAGGTCCTCGCCGCCGATGCCGCGCAGTACGCGCAGGCCCGCGACGGTGTCGGACGCCAGCTCGGTGGCCTTGCCGGCCTTCTCGCGCTGGACGTCGGCCCGCCGGGTCGCCTTCGGCAGCAACGGCAGGACGGCCAGGGCCAGTACGGGCACCCCGATCGCCACGACGATGCCGAGCGCGGGCTGGTAGACGAGCAGGCCCACGCAGACGGCGACGAGCGCGAGGGCGGCGGCCGCGAAGCGCGAGAGCGCCTCGACGAACCAGCCGATCTTCTCGACGTCGCCCGTGGAGACCGCGACGACCTCGCCCGCCGCGACCCGGCGGGTCAGCGCCGAGCCCAGCTCCGCGGTCTTGCGGGCCAGCAGCTGCTGCACCCGCGCGGCGGCGGTGATCCAGTTGGTGACGGCGGTCCTGTGCAGCATGGTGTCGCCGAGGGCCACCGCCACGCCGAGCAGCGCGATCAGCCCGGCGGCGAGCGCCAGCCGGCCGCCGGATCTGTCGACCACGGCCTGCACGGCGAGGCCCACGCCCAGCGGCAGACCGGCGACGCCGCACTGGTGCAGCAGGCCCCAGGAGAGGGACTTCAGCTGCCCGCCGAGCTGGTTCCGCCCGAGCCAGTAGAGGAATCGGGGCCCGGACCGGACGTCGGGGACGCCCGGATCGGGATATGGAAGATCGCGAATCTGCATGATGTCCCACGGCTCGGTGCGGCTGGATGAAACCGTGCAAGGCTCGCTTTTTTCCACCGGAAAACGCAATCGATTTATGGGCGCCGAGGCACAGAACACGCCAAGATCGAACACCGGGCTCTGGTGCTCCGGGCCGTCCCACGCTTCACTCCTGACGCATGAGAAGACGACCTGGAGTCATGCGCGTGCTCGCCGGTCTGGTCCTGGCCGCGGGAACGGTGTTCGGGGCGGGCCAGGCCGGAGCGGCCACCGCCGGGGACGGGCCGCCCGCCGAGTTCGGCCGGGACTGGCACGATCCCGTCACCGCGGCGCCGCCCGTCGAGGCCCCCGGCGGCCGGTCCTGCGAAGTGACGGTCGCGCGGGCCCAGTTCCGCGACTTCACGCCGTACACAGGCGGGTACGCGCCCCCCAGGGGCTGCGGCGACCGCTGGAGCAAGGTGGTGCTCCGGCTCGAAGGCAAGGTGGCGGGGCGGCAGTACGACCGCCTCGGGTACCTCCGCATCGGCGGGGTCGAAGTGCTCCGCACCTCCACCCCGCAGCCCTCGCCCGAAGGCATCACCTGGTCCGTGGAGAAGGACGTCACGCGCTACAGCGACACGTTCCGCCGCGAGCAGCCCGTCGAGATGCTCATCGGCAATGTCGTCAATGAGACGTACACCGGCGTCATCGACGTCAGCGTGACCCTGACCTTCTACGCCGCCGAGGGACGCGCGAAGCGGGCCGACACCGTCCCCGACCGCGTCCTCACCCTCGACGGGGACTCCCTCACCACCCCGCGCAACTCCGAGCGGATCCTCGCCGAGGTGTACGCGACCGGCTCGGGCGGCGGCTGCGAGGAGTACTGGTACCTGTCCGTCCCCGAGGGGGCGCCGTACTCCTGCAAGGCGCCGGACGGCCCCTACCGCGAGGTGCAGATCAAGGTCGACGGACGGCTCGCGGGAATCGCCGCCCCGTTCCCGACGGTCTGGACGGGCGGCTGGTCCAACCCCTTCCTCTGGTACGTGGTTCCCGGCCCGCGCGCTTTCGACGTCAAGCCGGTCCAGTACGACCTGACCCCCTTCGCCGGCCGGCTCAACGACGGCCGCCCGCACCGCGTCGAGGTGTCCGTCGTCGGCGTCCCCGAGGGGCAGAGCGGCTGGAGCACCCCCGTCAACGTGCTGGTCTGGCAGGACGAGGGGAGCGACGTCGTCACGGGGGAGCTGACCCGGCACCGCAGCGGCGCGCCGGCCGGCTCCACGGCGTACACGGCGGGTCCGGAGCACCGGCTCACCGCCGGGGCCGGCCACCGGCTCACCGTCTCCGGTCATGTGAACACCTCGCACGGCCGCGTCGTCACCACCGTCGACCGCACCCTCGCCCACACCTCCGTCCACCGCTGGACCGACGGCGAGGACTTGGACGCGCTCAAGGGCGAGTGGACGGACCGCGAGACCGTCACCACCGACGGCCGCGGCCCGGCCACCACCGTGCGCGCCCACCGCACGTACACGATGGACGGTACGACGACGCTCGGCGCCGGCGACCGGCTGCGCACCGTGCTCGCGCTCGGCGACCGCGCCGACACTTCCGCCGAGCGGGGCGGCGAGCGGGTGTCCTGGTCGCGGCTGGACGACGCGTACGAGGGCGACGCGACGTACACCGCGAACGTCCCCCGCGAGGACCGGCACGCGGTCGGCACGTCGAGCGAGCGCTACCGGCTGTACGGGACGGACGGCTGCTACGACCGGAGCCTGAAGACGGTCCAGGGGGCGGTGACGGAGGACCGGCTGCGCTGCTGAGGAGCGGGGCCCGGCCCCGCGCGGCCCGGGCCCCGCTCGCCCGACGGGCCCGGGCCCCGCTCGTCCGGCACCCGGCGGAGGCGGGTCAGCAGAGGCGCTCCGGCATTCCGTCGACCAGCGCGGACAGCAGGCCGCCCAGCACCTCGCGCTGCTCGGTGGTCAAGGGGGCCAGGATGTCCTCCGCGGCGTCGCGGCGCGCGCTGCGCAGCGATCTGAGGGTGGCGCGGCCGGTGTCGGTGAGCTCGATCCTTATCACCCGGCGGTTGGTGGGGTCGGGCACGCGGCGCACCCGGCCGCTCGCCTCCAGGCCGTCGACGAGGGTGGTCACCGCGCGGGGGACCACGTCCAGGCGCTTGGCCAGGTCGGCCATCCGCGGCGGCGGCTCGTGGTGGAGGTCGTAGTGCGAGACCGTGCGGAGCAGACGTGACTGGGCGGGAGTGATGCCGATCGGCTCCATCTGCTGACGCTGGATCCGGTGCAGCCTGCGCGTCAGCCGGAGCAGCTGCTCGGCCAGCAGGCCGTCGGCGTCCGAGGCGACGTCGGGGGTGATGCCGGAGTCGGCGTCGGAGGGGCTCATGCCGGGAACAATATCAGGACCTTGTGCATTGTGAGTAGAGGTAACAATGAGCTAGGCTCTGAAATCTCCGTTCTCTCATCCGCGCGAAGGGGCCCATGCATCCCGATCAGCCCACGTGGACACCCCCGGCCCGCGATCCCGCCGAACCGGAGGAGCCCGCGCAGGTACGCCGCATCCTCCGGCTGTTCCGCCCGTACCGGGGCCGGCTGGCCCTCGTCGGCCTGCTCGTGGCGGCCTCCTCCCTCGTCTCCGTCGCCTCTCCGTTCCTGCTCAGGGAGATCCTCGACACCGCCATCCCGCAGGGGCGCACCGGGCTGCTGAGCCTGCTCGCCGCCGGCATGATCCTGACCGCCGTGGTGACGAGCGTCTTCGGCGTGCTGCAGACCCTGATCTCCACGACGGTCGGCCAGCGCGTCATGCACGACCTGCGCACCGCCGTCTACGCCCAGTTGCAGCGCATGCCGCTCGCCTTCTTCACCAGGACCCGCACCGGCGAGGTGCAGTCCCGTATCGCCAACGACATCGGCGGCATGCAGGCGACGGTGACCTCCACCGCCACCTCGCTGGTCTCCAACCTCACCTCGGTCGTGGCCACGGTCGTCGCCATGCTGGCGCTCGACTGGCGGCTGACCGTCGTCTCGCTGCTCCTGCTGCCGGTCTTCGTGTGGATCAGCCGCCGGGTCGGCCGCGAGCGCAAGAAGATCACCACGCAGCGGCAGAAACAGATGGCCTCCATGGCCGCCACCGTCACCGAGTCGCTGTCGGTCAGCGGCATCCTGCTCGGCCGCACCATGGGCCGCGCCGACTCGCTCACCCGGGCCTTCGCCGACGAGTCCGAGCGGCTCGTCGACCTCGAAGTGCGCTCCAACATGGCGGGGCGCTGGCGGATGTCCACCATCGGCATCGTCATGGCCGCCATGCCCGCCGTCATCTACTGGGTCGCCGGCCTGGCCATGCAGGCCGGCGGGGCGGCCGTCTCCCTCGGTACGCTCGTCGCCTTCGTCTCGCTCCAGCAGGGCCTCTTCCGGCCGGCCGTGAGCCTCCTGTCGACCGGCGTGCAGATGCAGACCTCGCTCGCGCTCTTCCAGCGGATCTTCGAGTACCTCGACCTGCCGGTGGACATCACGGAGCCCGAGAAGCCGGTCCACCTGGAGGAGATCCGAGGTGAAGTGCGCTTCGAGGACGTCGCCTTCGCCTACGACGAGAAGAACGGCCCCACGCTCACCGGTATCGACGTCACGGTCCCGGCCGGCGGCAGCCTGGCCGTCGTCGGACCCACGGGATCGGGCAAGAGCACCCTCAGCTATCTGGTGCCCCGGCTGTACGACGTGACGGACGGCGGCGTCACCCTCGACGGCGTCGACGTGCGCGACCTGGACTTCGACACGCTGGCCCGCGCCGTCGGCGTGGTCTCCCAGGAGACGTACCTCTTCCACGCCTCCGTCGCCGAGAACCTGCGCTTCGCCAAGCCCGACGCGACCGACGAAGAGCTGCGCGCGGCCGCCGAGGCGGCGCAGATCCACGATCACATCGCCTCACTGCCCGACGGGTACGACACCCTGGTCGGCGAGCGGGGGTACCGCTTCTCCGGCGGCGAGAAGCAGCGCCTGGCGATCGCCCGGACCATCCTGCGCGACCCGCCGGTGCTCATCCTCGACGAGGCGACGAGCGCGCTCGACACCCGTACCGAGCACGCCGTGCAGCAGGCCATCGACGCGCTCTCGGCGGGCCGTACGACCATCACCATCGCGCACCGGCTCTCCACGGTCAGGGACGCCGACCAGATCGTCGTTCTCGACGGCGGGAGAACCGTCGAGCGCGGCACCCACGAGGAGCTGCTCGCCCAGAACGGCCGGTACGCGGCCCTGGTGCGCAGAGACGCCCAGCTGTCGCCCGCCACCTGACCCCCTGCGGCGGCAGCGCGGGAACGCGGCAGCGCCGCCCCTCCCCTGGGACGGGGGAGAAGCGGCGCCGGGCGAGACCCCGGTCAGCCCAGCCGGCCCAGGAAGTGGAAGACGCCGGCGAGAAGGCCGGTGATGAGGTTCATGATCTCGGGTTTTCCTTGGTGCTCTGTTCTCTGTATCGGCGGGACATGCGCGGTCGAGGTCTGCAGCCCGTCGCTTGCGCACCGTAAGCATCATGCGACGCAGGGGAGTTGGGCGATGGAATGCGGTACGACGACGCGTTCGGACGAACACCCGATCCCCTGTTCGTGTGTTCGTGCCGCCCATGGCGGGCTGTTCGCCGCCTCCGGGTTCCCCGGAACACCGCGTCGGCCGGGTTAGCGTGCCCGCATGGAGAACGAGTCCACACGGAAACGGTCCGCGAGCAGCCCCCCTCTGACGCGCCGCGGGCGACTGCTCCTGATCGTGGGTGCGGCCGCCGCGGTGGTGGCGGCCGCGGTCCTGGTGCCGCTGATGCTGCTCACGGAGGAGGAGCGCGAGCCGCGCACCCTCCTGATCCCGGAGGGACTGCGGTCCTCCCAGGTGTACGCGGCGGTCGACAAGGCCCTCGGTGTCGCCCCGGGGACCACCGCGAAGGCGGCGGGCACGGCAGACCTGAAGCTGCCGGCCGAGGCCGGGGGGAACCCGGAGGGCTACCTCTTCCCGGCCACGTACCCGATCGACGAGGAGACGACGCCGGCGAGTCTGCTCTCGTACATGGTGAACACGGCGAACAGGAACTTCGGGTCGGCACCCGCGACGTACCGGAACGTCGTCGTCGCCAGCATCGTGCAGGCCGAGGCCGACACGGTGGAGGACATGGGGAAGGCCGCACGCGTCATCGACAACCGGCTGGCGCAGGGCATGCCGCTCCAGATGGACTCGACGCTCAACTACGCGCTGAACCGCTCGACCCTCGACACCACTCACGCGGACACGAAGATCGACACCCCGTACAACACGTACGAGCACACCGGCCTGCCGCCCACACCGATCGGCAACCCGGGCCGGCAGGCGATGGACGCGGTGCTCGACCCGCCGCCGGGGGACTGGCTCTACTTCGTCACGGTCGCGCCGGGGGACACACGCTTCACCGGCGACTACGCGGAGCAGCGGAAGAACGTCGAGGAGTTCAACGCGCACCGCAAGGAAGCGGGCAAGCCCGTCGGCTGACGCCTCACCCGCCTCACCCGCCTCATCCCCCTCACCCGCCGGCCATGACCGGGCCGGCTCCCACCGGGTCGGCCCCCACCGGGTCGGCTCCCACCGGGCCGGCTCCCACCGGGTCCGTCCCCACCGGGGCCGCCCGCCGTTCCAGCAGCCGCACGATCCCGCGCACGGCGGCCCGGCCCGCCCGGTTGGCCCCGATGGTGCTGGCCGAGGGCCCGTAGCCCACCAGGTGGATCCGCTCGTCGTGCGTCGCCCGCGTGCCCTCCACGCGGATGCCGCCGCCCGGCTCGCGCAGCTTGAGCGGCGCCAGGTGGTCGACCGCGGCACGGAACCCGGTCGCCCACAGGACGACGTCGGCGTCGACCGTCCGCCCGTCGGCCCAGGCCACCCCGTTCGGCGTCATCCTGTCGAACATCGGCAGCCGGTCCAGCACGCCCTCCGCGCGGGCCCGTGCGACGGCCTCGGTCACCGGCAGCCCGGTCACCGACACGACGCTCTGCGGCGGCAGTCCGCGCCGTACCCGCTCGTCGACGAGCGCGACGGCGGCCCGTCCCTGTTCCTCGCCGAAGGGACCCTCGCGGAAGACCGGCGGCCGTCGCGTCACCCATGTGGTCTGCGCGGCGACCCCGGCGATCTCCATCAGGTGCTGCACGCCGGACGTCCCGCCGCCCACGACCACCACCCGCTGTCCGGCGAACTCCTGCGGTCCCGGGTAGTCCGCCGTGTGCAGCTGCCGCCCGCGGAAGGTCTCCTGGCCGGGGTAGCGGGGCCAGAAGGGCCGGTCCCACGTGCCCGTCGCATTGATCAGGGCGCGCGCGGACCACACACCCTCCGACGTCTCGACGCGCAGCCGCCCGCCCGCGCCCTCGCGCACCGCCGACACGCCGACCGGCCGGCGCACACGCAGTCCGAAGGTCCGCTCGTACCTCGCGAAGTACTCTCCGACGACCTCGGAGGAGGGCCGGCTGTCGTCGGCGCCCGTCAGCTCCATGCCCGGCAGCGCGTGCATGCCGTGGACCTTGCCGTACGTCAGGGTGGGCCACCGGAACTGCCACGCGCCGCCCGGGTGCGGGGAGTGGTCGAGCACGACGAAGTCGCGGCCGGGTTCGAGGCCCGCGCGCCGCAGGTGGTAGGCGCTGGACAGGCCGGCCTGCCCGGCGCCGATCACGACCACGTCGACGTCCGTGACCGCTCCTCCGTCCCGCACCCCAATGTTGTTCATGTTTCTACTAACGAGGCCGGTGGTGCGGATCTTCCCCACCCCACGTAATTCCCGCCGATGCGGGTACGGTGCCGGAATGACCACCGCCACGTACGTGTACCGGGTGGACGCGCCCGCGGGAAGCGCCGGCTGGCACCCGCTGGGTGAGCGCTACCGGGGAACCGTCACCACCGCCACCCAGCCCGAGGACGCCGAATTCGTCGCCGCGGTGGTGGTGCGTGACCTTGCGGCGGAGTGGGACCACGAGGGGTCGGGGGTCCACCACGTACGGATCTGCGTATGGCGCGACGCGGAGGGCGTGGGCCCGGAGGACGCCGAATGCACGGTGGAGGTCCAGCCGGACCTGGACACCCTGCCGGGCGCGTAGTCCCGTGCATGATGGAGGCATGTCCGACGTCTTCACCACCCGCATCCTGAACATCGCCACCGGCTCGGACGAGACCGTGGCCGACCTGACGCAGGAGTGCGAACAGTTCCTCCGGCAGGCGGCGCGGGGCAGGGACGGCTTGCTCAACATCTTCGTCCCGCACGCGACGGCCGGTGTCGCGATCCTCGAAACGGGCGCCGGCAGCGACACCGACCTCCTCGCCGCGCTGCACACCCTGCTCCCCGCCGACGACCGCTGGCAACACCGCCACGGCAGCCCGGGCCACGGCCGCGACCACGTGCTCCCCGCCCTCGTGCCCCCGCACGCGACGCTGCCGGTGGTCGGCGGCCGGCTGGAACTGGGCACCTGGCAGTCCGTCTGCCTGGTCGACACCAACAAGGACAACCCGGAGCGCCAGGTGCGGCTGAGCTTCCTGGGCTGACCGGGCCGGTCAAGATCGCCCTCGGTGTGGGAGCGGGATCTCCTCCCGCTCCCACGAACGGGAGAAGGACGCGGTACGACCATGGGCGATGCCGAACGGCCGTGCGATGGCCACGGAAAGCGCCTGCTCGGAGTCCGCCGGCTCTCACGGGTCAAGGCCGCCACGACCTCGCCGGAGCGGCAGCGGAAGGACGTGCCGACGGCTGCCGCGGCCGTCGGCGGGCACCTCGTCGACTGGGCGGACGGCTGGGAAGTGTCGGGTGCCACCGACCCGATGACCGACCGGAGCCCGGTCCGTGGCTTCGCGGCTCCGGGACGAGCGGGGCGAGTACGAAGGGCTCGTCGCCGTGGCCGTCGGCCGACTCTGCCGCAGCGTGGTCGACTGCCTGAACACCGGCTACAGGATGCGAGGCGAGGGAAAGCTCCTTGCCGGCTACGCCACGAAGGCTTCCGGAACCCGGACGACCCGGACGACTCGGACGACGAGGACCGCTTCACGATGGGGGCGTGGGGCGCGCAGACGGAACTGTGAGCCATTCAGCGGCCGGCCGTGTCCCGGCCGATCCTGAAAACGTGTCGCCCAGCAACGAGGCCGCTCGCCTCGACCGGCTCGGGGAGCCGGCGCCGGTCGACCACCTCGCGGTCATGTACGGCAAGCCGGCGGCCGGCCGACCCTGGTACCCCACGAGTCTGCGCAGCACGCTGCTGTCCGAGGCGGCCACGGCTACTCGTCCACCAGGGCAAGCCTGTCATCCATCGGTCAGGGAAACCGGCGCGTCTGTGCGAGGGGCTGTGGAACCGCACCACGTTCCATGCGCTGAAGCAGGTTCTCCGCGCCCGCGATGCCCCGTTCCGGGGCCGCGTGTCCAACCGGCCGTACCTTCTGACGGAAGTGGCCGTGTGCGGCCAGTGCCACAGCCGGCTCTTCACCCGGACGTCCGCCGAAGCCCCGCCTCGTTGTCCCGCGCCGCCCGGAACAACGCGTCCGACGACGCTCAGTGGTACCGCGGGCGGTACAGCTCGACTGCTGCCCACAGACGCCCACAGGCAGCCGGTGCCCGGTCGGTGACCGCTCCGAAGGTCCGTGCCGGACCTCCAGGAACGGCCGGCGCAGGCCCAGGGCCCGCGCCGGTTCCGGGCTGGAACGGTCTGCGCGGGTGTCAGACGGGCAGCGCGTGCAGTTTCTTGCCGTGCAGGGCGAACACGTGCTTCCCGTCCGTGGCCACCAGCCACGTGTGATAGTCACCGGTCTTGTCGTTGAACGTCCAGCGCACGGCACCGGTCTTCGCGTCGATGGCTATCACGCCACCCCGCTCGTCCAGGTCTGTGGCCGCGTACAGGACATCGCCCACCTTCACGTACTGCCGCGGTACCGTGAGGTTCGCGTCGGCGAGCGCCGTCGACTGCCAGATCTCCTTGCCCGTACGGGGGTCGAGGGCACGCATCGTGCGGTCGCTGTCGGCGATGTAGAGCACGTCGTCCAGGACGGCCGGCTCCTTGAAAGCGACGTAGCTCTCGGCGGTCTTCACCGACCACTTCGCCGAGCCGTCGACCAGGCCGAAAGCCAGAAGATCCGGACCCTGCGGAACGATCACCAGATCCTTGTACACGGCGAAGAAGCCGTAGTTGGTCTTGGTGGTCTTGTGCGTCCACACCTGCTTGCCGGTGGCGGTGTCGCGCACCGTCAGGTTCTTCTTGAAGTCGGTGTACACGAGGTGGCGACCGTCGGCATGGGCGTGGATACCGTTCTGCTCGGTGCCGAAGTCGCGCTGTTCCTTCCACGCCACTCTGCCCGTACTGCTGTTCAGCGCGGCGATCACGTTGGTCCTGGACGAGCCGTCGGCCTCCTGGATCTCGGCGATGACGTACACCTGGTCGTCGTCCACCGCGATCGGTCTGGGTTGCCGGTAGTCCTTGCCCAGGTGGCTTCGCCAGGTCTGCTTGCCCGAGGCCGGGTCGTAGCCGGCGACGGTGCCGTCGTATGCAGCGCTGGCCAGGTACAGCGTGCCGCTGCCGAGCAGCATCGGAGCCCCGGGGGTCGCGCCGTCCTCCAGCGACCACTGCTCCTTGCCCGACGCCGCGTCCAGCGCGACCAGTGGAGCACCGCTGGCGATCACCACACCGCCCGCGGCCACGAGCTCGTCGTTGTCGCCGTAGGTCTGGGCGGATGTCGTCTTCGTCCACAGCGGCTCAGGAGCCTGGCCCTCCTTACCGGCGCCGCCCCCGGCCGGCTTGTCTCCGCCGACCGGCTCGGACCCCCCGGACCCCCCGGAGCCGCCGGCATCGGAGCCGTCCTCACGACAACCGGCCACACCCGCGGTCAGCACGGCCAGCGTGAGACCGCCGCCGGCCAGCCGTAGCGCACGCCGCCGGGAGAACCTGTCCCCCGGCATGCCGTCTCGTCGCATGGTCATGTCGCCGTACCCCCGTGGAGTCGTCAGAGCAGAAAGGTGCAGGGTCGGCGCCGCACGGACGTGCGACCCCGAGGTCAGGAACGCTATCCGTCACTGCACGCCACAGGGGACGGCCGGGTCTCAACCGCGACAGCTTCGTGAACCAATCGGGACACCACACGGGGGCTGCGGCCCCGGTCGTCGTCAGCGCGCCTTGGTGTCACCCCGGCGTCCGTTCCCGTGCACGTTCGCTGATCCGACGCATGCCACCGCCGTGTTGCCCACCGCATGCTGCTGCCTCTCGGGGCAGCACGTGGTCGGTGGCTGTGACTTCGCTCCGGTGATCGGCGTACGCACGGCAGGGGTCGAAGTACGGTCGGGCTGTCCTTGCGGAGGCTGGTGCCGTATGCGTCGCCCCACGGTCATTCAGGTGGCGGGACGAGATCTCCGCGCAGCCGCCGGGTACGGAGCACCAGCTCCAGTTCGAAGCGGCGGTCCGGGTCGTCGAGGTCGTCGCCCCACAGCTCACGGAGCTGTCTCAGCCGGTAGCGCACGGTCTGCGGGTGGACACCGAGCCGGGCTGCCACCTCCGGGGCACCGCCCCGCGTTTCCAGCCAGGCCAGCAGTGTCTCGGCGAGACGGTGGGCGTGCGCCGGGCCGCCCGACTCGTCCAGCTGCGCCAGCCGCCGTCGCGCCAGGTCGTCGATCAACTCGCTTGCGGGCAGCAGGACCAGGGCTTCGACGTGCTCGCCGCAGTGCAGGAGCCGCCCTCGCGGCAGCAGGCCCTGCTCGATCATCCCGACGGCGGCCTCGGCCCAGCGCAGCGACATGGCGGCCTTCGCCACGGGAACCGACGGGCCGATCGCGCCGGACCAGCCGGCGACCGCCCGGTGCAGCAACTCCGCGCGTCCGGGGGCATCCGGGTCCGGTACGACCAGACGCGGACGCTCGCCCTCCATGTCCAGCAGGACCTCGTCGCCCACGGCAGGGGCGACAGCCTCCACGGCAGGGCGGAGCAGCACGGCCACCGCCACCTTCTCGGGCAGTTGCCAGCCCACGTCGGCCGCGCGGTCGGCAAGGAAGGGGGACGGATCCGAGCGGTGCTCGGCGAGCAGGAGATCGATGAGAAGACGCTGGAGGCGCAGCCGCTCACCGGCCTGGCGGGCGACGGCCTCGGCGTAGCCGCGTACCGACTGGGCCACGATCACGTCGAGGTACTCGAACGCGGACTCGGCCAGCTCGTACATGGCCGAGGACGGAATGTCGACCTGGTGGCCGACTTCCGCCATGCGCCGCCAGGAAAGGCGCACGCCCAGCCGGTAGATCCCCTGCAGGGAGTCCAGACTCCGGCCCTGCGCGACCTCGCCGCGTCCGAAGTCCCGGAACATCTCGGGAAGGGCGCGCGGCCGGTCCGACCCCGTGGTCATCTGCTCCACGAAGAGCTCCAGGGCGTGCCGGATCGCCACCAGGGCCTTCGGCTCCCCGGACTCGTCGACGATGAACACCAGAGCCGGGTGTTCCCGTCGGATCTCGGCGAGGATGTCCTGTGCCAGCTCGGGGACCTGCTCCAGGGCTCGGTCGGCGAACTGCTGAATCCGTTCTCGTGGCACGTTGCGCCACGCTGACGAGGCTTCCAAACCACCGCTCCAGGATGTCCGGTCTGCATGAGTTCGGTCAGCCGGCCTGTATAGGCCCAAACTAGCCCGCGCCGGGGCCCGGCGTGCTGGAAGGCCCGTGGGCGGGCGGGTCGGGGAATGTGACGAGCGGCACGTTCTGCTGCTCGGGTGCGGCGTCGAGTGCGGCGACGATTCCGAAGGCCGCGCCTGTGGCCAGAACGGCAGCGGCGGCGCAGGTCAGGAAGGCGGCGAGCAGTCTGGACATGAGGATGATCTGCCTCTCGGTCGATGAGGTCTGTCACCCAGCGCGCCGGCCCGGTCCGGCGCGGTCAGTATGCGAGGCGCATTGACAGGTGGTCAAGCGCCACCTAATTTCGCCGTTCACAGCAGTGTTACTCCCGGGTAAGCAGCTCATCGCCCCGGACAGGCTGTGATTCGTGCGCGCGGCCCTTCCCGCACAGCCCTGAACTCCCGCATCTCGCGTCCGTATCGGAGTACCCGCATGCGTCGTTCAACATCACCTTTTTCCCTGTTGCTGCTGGGTGTCGGTGTTTTTCTGCTGGTGCTCACCCAACTCCTCGCCTGGTACGTGGAGCCGCGTGCCAAGCGCACACCGACCGATGTGACCTCCACGACGGTCTTCGAGGGGCAGGGCAGCTACTTCGACACCGGGTCCGTTTCCAGGATGGACGACCAGACGATAACGATCACCCGCCGGGTGCTGGGGGACGTCGCCGGCAGTGAGCGCAGCGGAAACGCGATCTGGGACGTGTCGACCCAGATCGATACGCCGAAGACGCTGCCGCTCGCCGACCCGCGGAAATCCCTGCAATGGACCACGGAACGCTGGGTGACCGACCGCCGGACGAACCTCCCGGTGCACTGCTGCGAGGAGAAGCCCGGATTCGAGGGCGAGGCCTACCTGAAGTTCCCGTTCGATGTCGAGAAGCGCACCTACACCTGGTGGGACAGCACCCTGGGTGCCGCCGTGCCGCTGAAGTTCGAGGAGACCACCAAGATCAATGGGCACGAGGGCTACCGCTTCGCCGGCACTGTCAAGGCCACCGCGACCGGTACCCGTCTGGTGCCCGGCGTGCTGGTGGGCAGTGCCAAGCCGGGTCAGGTACTGGCCGAGGAGTGGTACTCCAACGCGAGGATCGAGCTGACCGTGGACCGGCGAACGGGTCGGATCATGAACGCGCTGATCGCGCCGAAGAAAACGCTGCGGGCCCCGGGGTCGAAGAAGGACGCGGTCACCCTGCTGTCCAGCAAGCGGCTGGAGTTCACCGACAAGACCCGGCGCGAGCAGGTGAAGCTGGCTTCCGAAGACGGCGGCCGGCTGAAGCTGCTCGGCGAGACCGCGCCCCTGGGGGGCGGGGTCGTGGGCGGCCTGCTCGCCGCCGTCGGCGTTGTGCTGCTGATGCGCGGCAGCCGACGGCCGGAACACTCAGGAGAGTGATAAAGCGGCGGCTGACCAGTGCCCCGAACTTGTCACCCGGTTGAGTAGCCGGAACGACTCGCCTGAAAGAAGACTGAGGTTACCCCCCAGTAAGAGCAAGGTGTCGGTGTGAGCGGGCTCCTGCCCTCAGGAGTCCGCCGTCGGCCAGGTGCTGAGACGACCGCACATCCACCGTCCGGCGCCGCAGTACCCGCAGTGCCCCTAGTGCCCGCAGTGCCCCTAGTACTCACAGTGCCCGCAGTACCCACAGTGCCCGTAGTGCCCGCACACCGAGCCAGCCAGCCCAGCGCTTCATCCCCGGAAGCCCGGCAATCCCTCACCCGCCTGCCTCCCGCAGCCGCCGAGTTGGAGCACCCCTATGCCCCAGCGCGCGTCCGCTCTGCCCCTCGGTCAGAAGGACTCCCTTTCCGTCCCCCCTCACACCCGCACCGGCAGCCATGTCTCCGACTCGCTCGCCGCCGACCCGCACCTCGCATCCCCCGGGGCACCACTGCCGCGTCGGATCACCTTCCTCGCCCGCCGTGACCTGGCCAACCAGGCCGCCGGCGGCTCGGAACTGCTCATCGACCGCATAGCCGAGGGCCTGACCGCCGACGGTCATGAGGTCACGCTCGTGTGCGGCGGCCCGGCCGCCGAACGCGCCTACCGGGTGGTCTCCGCAGGAAATGACGCAGGTCACTTCCTGCGCGCCAGGGCGACCTTCGCCCGCGAGGTCGGCGCCTGCGACCTGTTGGTCGAAGTGTGCAACGGCATGCCGTACCTGGCGCCGCTGTGGCATCGCGGACCAACGTTGTGCCTGGTCAACCACGTGCACACTGATCTCTGGCAGATGCGTTACCCGGGCCCGGCAGCGCGGCTCGGACGCAGGCTGGAGCACTGGGCACTGGCAGGCACCCACCGCGACAACCTGATGGTGGCCGTCTCCGAGTCGACCGCCTCCGAGCTGCGCGGCATCGGCGTGGCCGCGGACCGCATCCGGATCGTCAACAACGGAGTCGAAGACCCCGGCTCGCTGATTCCCGAGGCGAAGGAACCGCTGTTCCTGGCCGTCGGCCGACTGGTGGAGTACAAGCGCATCGACCTGCTCCTCAGGCTGTGGGAGCGGGTCCGCCCTGTCACCGGTGGCCGGCTTGTCATCGTGGGCGACGGTCCCGAACGGGAGCGGCTGGAAGCCGTGGCAGGCCCCGCCGTGACCTTCGCAGGCCGGGTGTCGGAGGCCGAGAAGCACCGGCTGATGTGCGAGGCGTGGCTGCTGCTGCACCCCTCCCTCGTCGAGGGCTGGGGGCTGGTGGTCACCGAGGCGGCCGCCCGGGCCACCCCCGCGATCGGTTTCGACATACCCGGCCTGTGCGACTCCATCGAGGACGGGAAGACCGGGGTGCTCGCCCGGGGCGAGAGTTCGTTCGCCGCGGCGTGGTGCGCCCTCTCCCTCAGCACCGACCGGCGCGCGGCCATGGGACGTGCCGCCGCGCTTCGCGCCACGCGCTTCCGCTGGAGCGCGACGGTCCGCCAGTTCCAGGCGGTCGCCGCCGAGGCCGCAGCGCTCGCCGCCGCCCCGAGAGGCGCCGGGAGCGACCGTGTCTGAGACCACCGAATGCGGATTCAAGGATCCGTCGCTGAAGCGATCGGCCGCCCTCTTCCGGGCGTTCATGCGCGAACAGAGCGATCCCGAGCGGTGCTACACCCTGCTGGCCCGCGACTCGGTCGCACAAGTGGCACGTCATATCGACCTGGCCGGCAAGATCGTCGTCGACGTCGGCGGCGGCAGCGGCCACTTCACCGAGGAGTTCCGCCGCCGTGGCGCGCAGAGCTACCTCTTCGAGCCCGAACTGCGGGAGCTGAGCGCCCGCGGCCCGGTCACCGAGGACGCGGTGCTCGCCGACGGATATCTGCTGCCGCTCGCCGACGGGGCGGCGGACGTGTGTTTCTCGTCCAATGTGCTGGAGCACGTGTCGGACCCGCAGACGTTCATCAGCGAGATGGCGCGGGTCACCCGTCCCGGCGGACTGATCTACCTGTCGTTCACCAACTGGCTCTCCCCCTGGGGAGGTCACGAGACCGCGCCGTGGCACTACCTCGGGGCCGACCGGGCCCGCGAACGCTACGCACGACGCACCGGCCGCGAGGCCAAGCACACGCTCGGCGAGAACCTCTTCCCCGTCCACATCGGTCCCATCCTCCGGTACGTCCGCAGTCGCGACGACGTGCAGATCGTCACGGCGCGCTCCCGTTACTGGCCATTCCTCGCGAGCACGATCACCCGGGTGCCGGGACTCCGCGAGATCGCCACCTGGAATCTGCTGCTGATTCTCAGGCGAAGCCCATGAGCATGCGAAGTGAGGAACGGTCATGACCACTACGGTCCAGGCGCCCGCCCGGGCGCCGCAGCCCGGCCCGACGCCGTCGGAGGCGTTCGGCGAGCCGCACGGACGACGCCTGCTGTTCGGCTTCTGGGCCGTCGTGCTGGCGTCGTTCCTCGCGGTGTCGCCGGGGAGGACGACGTTCGAGACCAAACTCGGCGTCGCCCTCGACCCCTGGCGCTTCATCGGCGACCTCGGTTCGCTGTGGAACGGCAACGTGGGCCTCGGCGGCATAGCGAACCAGTACATCGGCTACGCCTTTCCCGCACTCCCTTACTACGCGTTCATGGACCTGCTGCGGGTTCCGGTGTGGCTGGCCGAGCGGCTCTGGCTGTCGATCATCGTGACCGTCGCCTTCTGGGGTGCGCTCAGGCTCGCAGAGCGGCTGCGCGTGGGTGCGCCCGCGACCCGGGTCGTCGGTGCCGCGGTCTACGCGCTGTGGCCCACCTTCACGATCGTCATCGGATCGACTTCCGCCGCCGCGCTGCCCGGCGCCCTCCTGCCCTGGGTGCTGCTGCCGCTGACCTCCGCGACGCTGAGCCACCGGATGGCCGCCGCGCGTTCGGCCCTGCTGATCCCCTTCATGGGGGGCGTGAACGCCGCCTCCACAGTGGCCGCGCTGCTGCCCGTGGGGCTGTACCTGCTCAGCCGCCCGCCCGGCCGGCGCCGGCGCGCGCTGCTGGGCTGGTGGATACCGGGCGTTGTGCTGGCCACCGTCTGGTGGGTGGTGCCGCTGCTCCTGCTCGGCATCTACGGCGAGGACTTCATGCCGTACGTCGAGCAGGCCGACACGACCACCGCCACCATGTCCGCGACCGAACTGCTGCGCGGCGCCGGTAACTGGGTGGCCTACCTGAACTTCGGCGAGGCATGGCTGCCGGCCGGCTGGACCGTCGCGACCTCCGTCGTCACCGTCCTCGGTTCGGCGTTCGCCGCGGCGCTGGGGCTGGCGGGCCTGGCCCGGCGGGACCTGCCGGAGCGCCGCTGGCTGCTGCTGACCGTCCTGGCCGCCGTTCTGATCACGCTCGCGGGATACGGCGGAGCCTTCGGCGGTCCGTTCCACGGTGTCGTCCAGGACTGGCTGAACGGGCCGCTCAAGCCGTTCCGCAACATCTACAAGTTCCAGCCGGGACTGGCCCTCGCGCTCGCCCTCGGACTGGCCCATCTGACGGCCGTGCTCTCCGTGAGCAGAGGTCCCCGCGCACTCCGCGGCCGGCGCTGGGTGCCCGCGACCGCGGCGTTGCTGGTACTGCCCGGTCTGGCGCTCCCGTACGTCAACGGCTCGATCCTGCAGCCGGGGGCGTTCACCAAGCTGCCGACCCACTGGGAGCGGGCCGCCGGCTGGCTCAAGGCCAACGCCCCCGACAGCCGGGCCCTGGTCGTTCCGGCGACGGCGCACGGCATCTACACCTGGGGTTCCCCCATCGACCAGCCGTTCGACGTGCTGGCCGAGACCCCCTGGGCGCAGCGTGACTTCGTCCCCTTCGGCACTCCCGGAGCACGCCGTATGACCGACGCCGTCGAGCAGGCGCTGCTGTCCGGCAGCGAGGTTCCGGGCCTTCGGGCGTACCTGGCGCGGGCCGGCATGCACGAGGTGGTCGTCCGCAACGACCTCGACCCCGACCAGATCGGCTACGTCCCGCCGCAGACGGTGAAGCGGACCCTGGAGTCGTCCGGCTACCGCAAGGTCACCGGGTTCGGCCCGCTGGTGACCGGCGGACGCATCGCCGCCGACACCCCGCTCCAGGTGCAGGGGCTCTACCCGCGGCTCCAGGCCGTGGAGATCTACCAGCCGCAGGACCGCGATGCGCGGCCCGGCAGGGTCGGTGTCTCGGCCGTGGCCGACACGGCCGTCGTCAGCGGCGGACCGGAGGCGCTGCTCCAGCTGTCCGCCGACCCCTCGATGGCCGAGCGGCCGGCCGTACTGGCCGGGGACAGGCTTCCCCGGGGAGCCGTCGCACCGGTGAAGGCGGTCGCGGACGGGCTGCGCCGAGCCGACACCCGGTTCGGCCTGGTCAACAACAACACCTCGTACACCTACACGGTGGACGAGCGCAATCACTCCGGCAGCCTGCAGAACCCGGGGGAGAAGCCCAAGCAGATCCTGCCGCGGGAGGGCACCGGTCATCAGACGACGGCGGTGCTGCGCGGCGCCGAGTCCGTGACGGCGTCCAGCAGTGGCAACTGGCTGTTCCACCTGCCGCAGTACGACCCTGTGAACGCCTTCGACGGCAACCCGGACACCGCGTGGGCCGAGGGCAGCCCGGGCAGGCCGGCCGGCCAGTGGCTCAAAGTGGACTTCTCCCGGCCGACCGACATCCCGGCCTCCATCCAGCTGACGCCCCTGCCGGGCGACGCCATGCGCGCGGCGCCCACGCACGTGCGGATCGAGACCGACCGCGGTTCGGCCGAAAGCCCGCTGCAGACGAACGGCCTGCCGCAGACCGTCAAGGCTCCGTCCGGCGAGGCGTCCTGGATGAAGATCACCGTCGTTGCCGCGCAACAGGCGCGGCCGGGCCTGTCCGGAGCCGGATTCTCCGAAGTGTCGATCCCGGACGTACAGGTGACACGCATGCTGGTGTTGCCTGCCGACGCGGAGCGCACCGACGCGGCGGCGAGCGTGTACTCCCTGCACAGGGGCACCGACGCGGGCGGCTTGTCGCCCGTATCGGCCGAGGTGGGACTGCACCGGCGGTTCAGCACCCAGGAAGCGGGCGAGTACAAGGTGTCGGCGCGGGCCGTCGCCGTAGCCGGCGGCCCGTTGGACGAACTTCTGGACCGTTCGGCTCCCGGATCGAAGAACCGGGTGACGGCCTCCGTGGACTCCACCAGCCGCAACGGCATGTCTCTCAGCGCCCGCAACCTGGTCGACGGTGATCTGACGACCGCCTGGACAGCGGGCGACCGGCCGGTCGTCCACCTGAGCTGGCCCGGGAAGAAGAAGATCGACGAGATCATCCTCGTACCCGCGGGCGGGGTGTCCACCCGGCCCGAGCAGGTGACGATCAGTTCCCCGCACGGCGCCGCCGTGGCTGACGTGGACGAGAACGGACGGGTCCGCTTCCCGGCGGTCAAGACGAACCGGCTTGACATCACCATCAGCAGGGTCGCCCCGCTCACCATCCACAATCCGGTGGCGAACGCGCAGTTGCAGCTGCCGGTCGGGCTGAGCGAGGTGCATGTTCCCGCACTCGCCGATCTGCGGGTGCCGCGGCCCAAGCCGTCCGCGCGCTTCTCGCTGCCGTGCGGTGAGGGCCCGGACCTCGCTGTGGGCGGTGTCCTGCACAAGACGAAGGCCTCCGGACTCGTCCGGGACCTCACCGAGAGGCGTCCCGTCACCGTCGCCCTCTGCGCGGGGGAGGAGAAGGGCGGCACCCTGGAGCTTCCGCCCGGCGACCACGAGGTGGAGGCGGGGGACGCGGGGCCGCTGGCGATCACCGACGTCACGCTGACCCGGGGCACCCCACAGGAGATGGCGGGAGCGGCGGGTCGCGAGGCCACCGTCACCAGGTGGACCGACGACAGCCGGACCGTCTCGGTGTCGGCCGGCGCCGGCGAGGCCACGTACCTGCGGACCTACGAGAACGCCAACGACGGCTGGAAGGCCACCCTGGACGGCACGGAGCTGCAGCCGGTGCGTCTCGACGGCTGGCAGCAGGCCTGGGTGATCCCGGCCGGGGCGTCCGGCACGGTGACCATGGAGTTCGAACCCTCCACGGCGTACCGGGCAGCCCTGATCGGCGGTGCGATCGCGCTCGTCGGGCTGGCCGCCCTGGCCTTCGTGGGCCGCCGGCGCGACGCCGGTGGAGCCGTCGAGAAGCTGCCCGAACCAGCGGCTCCGGGGATGCTGCTCGGGGTACTGGCGCTGACCGCGGTCGTCGCGGTGGCGGCCGGGCCGCTGGCCCTGGTCGTGCCCGTACTCGCTGTGGCGGCGCGGATCCGTCCGGCCGTTCTGGTGCCGGCCGCGGCGGCGGCGATGGCCGCAGCCGGCCTCGTCGCGGCCCTCGGCGCCGGGGAGCCGGTCGCCGCGGGGGAGGGCGCGTTCAGCGGCTCCGCCCAGGTGCTCGCGCTGGTGGCCCTGTCCGCCGCGCTGGTGACGGCGGCGAGGCCGGTGTCCGTGGACGCCGGGCGCGAACATGACGACGGGCATGAGGACCACGATGTTTCCGAAGCGCCGGAAGCCGGACCGGTGGTCACGGCCAGGCTGCGAAGCACCGGCGACGGGCACCGGCCCGAACCGCCCCTTCGGCAGCCGGAAGGCGGTGGCCCCTCGTGATCGCGCCGTGGACCGCCGCCGGGAGGGGGGCCGCGCCCCCTCCCGGCAGGGTCCGGATTCCCTTTCCGACCACCGATGAGGTGTCGCGGCACTGCCTCAGTGACGACGAACCCGAGAGCGTACACATCGAGGTCCACCTGCCCGGACGGCTGGACCCGGCACGGCTGCGGGCCGCCTTCCGGCGGGCGCTGCTGGCGCACCCCAGGGTGCTGATGCGGGAAGTGCCCGGCCGTCGGCACCGGCGGTCCTTCGCGTGGGAGCTGACCGGTCGGCCGGACAGTGATCCGGTGAGGCTCGCGGGGCGGGGCCCCGACGCGTTGGCCAGGGCCCGGGCCCGCGCCCTGAGCGAATGCCCGCCGCTCACCCTGTCGCCGCCGATGCGCCTGGAAGTCGTCGAGGCGGACGACGGAACGGCCGTCCCGGAGCCGTCGGCGACGGGCGTGACTTCCGAGACCGGGACCGTGCTGCTGCTGACGATGCATCACACGGCCCTCGACGCGCCGTCGGGGCTGCGGGTGCTCGCCACGACCGCCGAACAATACGGCGGCGTGGCCGGCCCCCCAATCACCGGGCGGGTCCGGCCGGGGCGCTCGGGCCCGGCTCCGGGCGGGACCGGCCGCACCGGCCGCGCCGTACGTGCGCGCCCCGTGCGCGTCGCGCCGGACTCCCGCCCCGGGCAGGTACGTGCCCGCGCCGTGGGCAACGGCATGCTGCAGGCGGACCTGCCCGTTCCGCGGCGCGCGGCGCGGAACGGAGGACTCCAGCCCTGGACCGTCAACGACCAACTGCTGGTCGCCGCATCACTGATGGTGGGCCGCTGGAACGTCTCGCAGGGCCGGCCGGCCGGTCCGGTACGGATCACGATGCCCGTGGACGACCGGCCGCGTGGCCCGGAGATGCCGATGGGCAACGGAACCCGGCTTGTCGAGGTGGCCATGACCTCCGAGGACCCGCGCGACACGGACCTGCTGCTCGGTGAGCGGCCGGACCCGGCAGCCGTGGACCGCCTGCTGCGCACCACGGCTCGGCGCACCCACGCGCTGAAGTCGGCCCATGGTGCCCCCCTGGGTGCCGGGGCGACTCTGCTCACCGCACCGCTGCTACCGGTTGGCATCCGGGGCGTGCTCACCCGTGGCGCACGGCGGGCGGCGGCGTCCTGGACGTCGACGGCGCTGGTCACCAACCTCGGACGCGTGCCGTACGCGCTGGACTTCGGCGACGCCGGCCGGGCGACAGCCGTGTGGTTCTCCGCACCGGCGCGGATGCCGCGCGGGCTGAGCGTGGCGGCGGCTTCCACCGGCGGGCGACTGCATGTGACGCTGCGCTGGTCGCGGGCGCTGCTCGGTGACGCGGCCGGCGCGGACCTGGTGGGCCTGTTCCAGGAGTCGCTGTCGAGGACGTCTCTCACCCCGGCCGGGGCGGATGCTCCGGGAGCGGGGCGGGGAGCCGGAATCCGGGAGGCGGACGCCACCGCCGCGGACGCCGAGGCGTCCACGGACCGGGATCACGCATGGCCCCCGGGCGGGCCGTACCACCGCGACACACCGCATCCGGACCCGACACCACGTGGAGCCCGCTCCACCCAGGACAGCCAGAAGAGGCCATCATGACCCTCTCCGCCGGCGGCTCCGCAGCACACGGGAAGCCGCCCGAGCCGGCGGTGACTTCGCCGGGCCGGCCGGTCCCCGGGCTGCGGGACTTCTACGAGAACCCCACCGTTCCCGTCGCCTCCGGGGAAGCCCGTACCCTGCGCCAGGCCCGAATGCTGGCCGATGCGCTCGGCCCCGTGGGGCCCGGCCGCCCGGCCGCCACCGTGCTCGACGTGGGCTGCGGGGACGGCTCGGCCGGCGCGACCGCGGCCCGCGTCCTGGACGGGCACCGCGTCGTGGGGATCGACTGGTCGCAGGACGCGCTGCGCCGGGCGGCGCCGCGCCTGAGCCAGGTCGTCCGCGGCGAACTGACCGGCAGTGGGCTGCCGTTCGCCTCCGGCAGTGCCGACGCCGTGCTGTTCAGCGAGGTCGTCGAGCACCTTGTCGACCCCGACAGCGCCCTCGACGAACTGCGCAGGGTACTGCGACGCGGTGGGCATCTGATGCTCTCGACGCCGAACCTCGGCGCCTGGTACAACCGCGCCCTGCTGCTCGCCGGAGTCCAGCCGGTGTTCTCCGAGGTGAGTCTGCGCCGCATCCACGGCAGGCCGGGCAGGGAGGTGGTGGGTCATCTGAGGCTGTACACGGCGCGTGCGCTGCGCGAGTTCGTGGCGGCGTCCGGGTTCGAGGTGGTGGCGGTCGCCGGTGCGCCGTTCCACGGAGTGCCGCGCCCGCTCCGCCCGCTGGACCGCCTGGCCTGCGGGCTGCCGTCCCTCGCCTCCATCCTCCTCGTGCATGCGAGAAAGGTGTAGCCCGTGGTGTGGGGTGTGGTCGCCGCGCTGGTGGCGAACGTCCTGTACAGCACCGGCTTCGTCCTGGAGAAGCGGGCGCTGGCCGGCATGCCGCCGCTGAGCGCCGCACAGCCGGGCCGGGCCCTCGTCCTGCTGGCCCGCAGGCCCTTGTGGATCTGCGGGGCCATGGCGCTGGCCCTGGGGTTCGCCGCGCAGCTGGCCGTCTACCGCACACTGCCGATCGCCGCCGCCCAGGGCTTGTTCCTGTCCGGTCTGGTCCTCCTGCTGGTGCTCTCTTCGGTGGTGCTCGGTGAGCGCCCCTCCGGCCGTGAGCGGCGCGTGGTGGCTGTCATCGGTCTGGCGCTGGTGATGGTGGTGGCCTCGCTGCACGGGACCAGCGAGGAGATCAGCCGCAGCGCGCCCACAGGCATCCTGCTGGCACTGTGCGTGCCGACCCTCATGGCTGGGCTGGTGCTCTACACGGCCGCGGAGCGGCGCGCCCGCCGACGTCATCGGCAGCCGACGACCGGGCTGGCCTACGCGGTCGCGGTCGGTCTGATCTACGGCGTCAGCTCGCTCGCCATCAAGGGCGTCTCCGGGCACCTGGACACCTCGGACCTCCCGGGCTCCGTGCCCGCCCTGCTCGCCACCCCGTACCCGTACCTCCTCCTGCTGACAGGGGGCAGCGGACTGGTGCTGTCGCAGACCGCGCTGCAGCGCTGCCGGGCGTCACTGATCGTCCCGGTGTGCTCGACGGTGACCTGCGTGTTCACGATCGTGAGCGGCACGATCGCGTTCGACGAACCGCTGCCCGACGACTCGTTGCGGCTGTTACTGCGTCTCGGCGGCACCTTGCTCGCGCTGACGGTCCTGCTCATCCTGCCGCGACACGACGCGGACACCCCCACCTCCGAAGGAACCCGTTCATGAAGCCTGACAGCCCGCTGCTGAAGATTCTCGCCTGCCCGCTCGACAAGGGCCCGCTGATCCTCGAGGAGACCGGGGGCGCCCTCTACAATCCGCGCCTGCGCCGCCGCTATCCGATCGTCGACGGCATTCCGCAACTGCTTCCCTCCTCCGGTGTGCCCGCCGTCGAAGAGGAACCTGCCGTCGAGAACAGGCATGGCCTGTCCGCCGGACCATCCGATTCCGCCGGTGGGGACCGCGCCTAGCCGCTCCCGGACGCTGCTAGCCGCTCCCGGACGCTGCGGGACGAGCCGTGCCGGCGTCTCGCCGCCGATGGCCGGACAGGCCACGGCGATCCCTGCCGCCTCTGCGGCGCCGGCGTGCGAGTGACCGGTCGAGCGCCGCGCAATCCACCGTGACCACCAGGTCGGTTCCGGCACGAATGGGCCGGCGATCGCAGGTGGAAGAGGGGTGGGAGTACGGTCGGGGTCGTCCTTGCGGAGGTTGGTGGACACCAGCAAGGACAACCTGCAATGGCAGGTTCGGCTGTCGTTCCTTGCGTGACACGGTTGCTGACTTTAGGTAGTAAATCCGGCCGTGCCAAACATTGGTGACCGACGAGTTCCGTGCGACTCGCCGAGGCCTCTCCAGCTCACCCCATGGCGGATGCGTGACAAGAAGGTGAAGCATCCGAGAGGTGGTTCGACTGGTTCGATCCGGTTCAGTGCCTGCGGCCGGATAGCCGCCGACGCGGGAAGGGCGGAGCGGCGCAGCTTGAGGGCAGGAGCGCAGCCGAGTAGCGCCTGCGGCTCAACACACCCGCACCCTGCCGTGTGTACAGGAGGCCGCAGCGTGGACGGATCTTTTGTATACGTGTGGTCTGCTCCGTAGGCGCGTCCCGCCGCGGCTACGTGGCGGGAGGCTGGGGCGCTGGCAGGGCGCCCAGCTGCTTTGTGGCAGTTCTGGCAGTATTGCCCTCTGCTGCCGAGGGAGGGCTCCGTCGCTTCGTACCGGAAGGTGCTGTGCTTCGCGTGATCGAAGATAGAAGCACCGCTTTTACTGATCGTTTCAGAGTGAGGTTCGGAGTCGTCTCAAGCAGATGACGTTGCAGACGAGTTGGAGCAAACCCAGGTGGAGGTCGGCGCATATCTCGTAGCGGGTCCGTAGCCGCTTGAACTGGTGAAGCCATGCCAAGGTCCGCTCGACGACCCAGCGGGTCCTGCCCAGGCCGGAGCTGTGGGTTATGGCCGCAGGGCCATCCCCGTCGATCGAACGACGGGTTCCACTGCCTACGACCGCTCCCCCCGCTGGAAGATCCGGAGAGCCTGTCGTAACCGACGGTTGTGCCGAGCTCGCGCCCGGCGCGGCCCCTGCTTCGTCAATGACAACCTGTTGACCAGCTGCGGTCGCCTGGTGTCGCTGGGCCACGCACCGATCCACCAGGTCCCTCCCAAGGAGCTGTGAGTCTGTCACCTTCCCTTCGTCGGCCTATCACTGGGCGTGAGTGGGGTCACGATGTGGCCGTGTAATCGATAGACCATCTCGTCTGGCGCCGACAGCATGCGTGAACTGCGCCAAGCCGCGTCGAACGGAGTACCAGGGCGCGCTCGTTGCAGACGGCGTGCCCGCCAGCTGGTGATGGGGTCGAGAAGCAGGCGCCACAATGTCAGTCTCACCTCGCTCACCCCGCGCTGCGCAAGTGGGTCTGGCCGGCTGACGGATTTGCTTCTGCTGACTCTGTTTCCTCTTGGGTGAGGGCGGCGAGAGCGTCATGCAGCACTAGGAGTGCTCGGTTCCGCATCTCGGCGTCGGTGAAGCCGCGGCCTACGTGTTCCCATTGCTCCAGGAGTGGGCACCACCATTTTTCAGACGCGGCAACTGATCGAGCCACACGCTGCCAGTCTGCTACCTGCTGAGGGTCTAGCGGGTCGGTGCTTCGCTCAATGCGGTCTAGGAGCAGCAGGGACGGGTGCTCGTATAGTTCCTCCCTGAGGAAGCGCAGCCGACGCACTCTTTCCTCGTCTTCCCTGCGTTGCACCAGGATCTGGTGGGAAGCCGCCGTCAAGCGCAGGTCGGCGCGGACGTCCGCGAGCCGGTAGTGGACTGTGCGGAAGCGGTGTGGCTCGCCCAACATGGCGTTCACCGTGTCCTGCGCGGTCTGCACGTCGGTGGCCGGCAGGCGTACCAGGGCGTTCGCAGCGTCGGTGACGGTGCGTTCCCGTACCAATTCCTCGAGGTTCGGCCGAGTGCGCCAAGTCGGCCTCCAGATGATGGTGAACGTGGCCTCGAAGGGCACCCCTTCGGTGGCACTTGGTAGCTGCCTTGGTACAGGACAGTGAGTGGTCCGCGTGGCCGGGCGCCAGAACCATCTCACGCCAGATCCTCCGTTTCCCCGATGCTGATCAAGGGACGGAGACGCTTGTCCACGAGATGCTGGTAGAAGTCCGCCCCGGCGTTCTCTCCGGCGGCTGTGCGAACGTCCATGAGCGCCTGCATGAGGTCCATGGAGGCATGGAACATCCGATGCCCGCGCAGCACGGGAACGAGCCGGGCGACCACCTCGTCGTAGGCGCTCTCATCGGTGGCAGACGTTGCGATCCACGAAGAGAGCTGAGGAATGACATCCGGTGCGGTGTTCATGTCGCCGAGAAGTTCCCTGAGAGCACGGTCAACGTCGATGCCGAGGCTTTCGCCGTGCGTCAGCAGGTGGGGGAGCGGTTCCTGCTGGATCGTCATTAGGGCCAGGAAGGCAAGGCCGCCTGCTCGGCTGCTTGCCTTTGCGTCCTGCCAGGCCTGTACCTCCTCAGCCAGTCGTTCGATACCGCCAGGTTGTCCGGACAGCTCGGTGAACACGTTCAGGACAGCGTTCCTGGTGTCGTCCGCAGGCGAAGCGTGAACAACTCGGCGCAGCCGAACCATAGCCATCTTGATCATGGAGGTGTTTGCGTCCTGGTCGTTCAGGACGCGCTGGCAGATGGAGACGACTGAATCGGCGAATTCCTGAGTGCCCGCCCATCGGTACAGGGCGCCCCATGCTCGCCGGCCGATGTGCTCGTCGTGTACGGCTCGGAGCATTACGGCTGGTAGTAGCTCGCTCTTCGCTCCGCGCGTGACGCTGCCGAGCAGACTGAAGTGCTCGGTACTCCCGTGACGGAGGATGAGAGTGGAGACAGCGTCGACGGAGCGTTCCGGGGCAGAAGCCCCCCCGTCCTTGACCAGCCATTGCAGGAGAGGCCGACGCATGACTTCGTAGTTGTCCCAGACGTAGGTGAGCACCGCCTTCCCGTAGCCGAGCCGGTCGAAGGTGACCGCGTCGTAGGAGTCGACGGAACCGCCCACGTCGATGACACGGCGGCGTAGCCCGCGGCCGGCGAAGACGGCCTGAGTGCCGGAACCGAGAGCAGTGCGCCCGGGGTCAGTCGAGGTGACGGTCTCCTGCAGCATGCGTACTGACTGCGCGATGTCCGGAAGAGGCGAGGACTGACGGGCTGCCAGGGACAGCAGCAGACAGCGGTCGTCGAAGGTGAGAGACGCGTCCTTCCCGCCGTGAACGGTCACCGTCTCGCCGAAGAGATTGTCGAGCTTGTCGCGCCAGTCGGACAGAGCATCCGTCATCCGTCCCGCGAGCTCGCTGTCAGATGCCACAGCGTGCGGGTCCGTGACGGCGATGGTGGTGCGGGTGGCACGCTCGTACTCCTGCCATGCAGTGATGACAGTGCCGGCGGCGCGTACCGCCTCAACCGCGTCGAGTCCGTCGAGTGACACCCTCGCCGGATCCAGGGCGTCGAGGTAGGGGATCAGCCCCACACAGTTGCGTGCGCGTAGATGAGCTTCGACGACCTGACGCGCGGGCGGAGGGGTATGCAGGCGTACGACCTGCACATTTGATCCGGGTAGGAGCAGTTTGTGGTCGTAAAGTGCCTCCGACACGGTGATGACGAGGTAGGAGTCGCAGGCTTCGAGGTCTTGGGCATGCCGGTCCAAGGCGGAGACGAAGTCGGCCGATGGGCGATCTCGGTCAGGGTCCTTGAGGTCGAGCTGAAAGGCGCGTCGTTCCACCAGCGGCAGTCTTCCGACCTTGGGGGTGGTCCAGTCCGCATCCAGTTTGACCAGATCGATGTGGGTACCGGTGTGGCGTGCCAGGAGTTGGAGGGCGAAGGTGGTGGAGCCATAAGAGCCCGGTGCTACAACCACGAGAAGGCGCTGCTCCAGGCGTGATGTCGCCAGGTTGACCACCTTGTTCCAGGCGTTGCTCCATTCGTTGTCACGCACGAATGGCTGCTGACGGATGTCGTCCCGCTCGAGACCGACACCGTCCAGGACGTCACGCGTGCGTTTCTCGATGTGGAGGTTTTTGACGATGTTGGCCACGACATCGGCCTGCTGGATTGCCACCGGCACGGTGGCGGAGGGCAGAACCACTTCCGGCGGCACCGATGCGGGCTGCCGCGCAGCTGTCTCGACCGAAGGCAGGGGCGGGGGTGGAGGTGCGGGGTCGGTCGCACCGGGACCACCGGTAGAAGTAGGCGTCGGCGTTCCTTCCCGTCGGGGGAACCAATAGCGGTTCTCGGCGAGAGGTGGGAGCGGAGCCGTATTTGGTGTCTGGAGCTTGTCCGCATCGGAGGTAGGGCGCGCGGGATCGTCTGACATGTGAGTGAAGGTCCTTATCTCTTCAGGACTGATGGAGGCGATGATGGGTGAGGTCAGTGGCCGCGGCGGTCGATGCGCAGGTACTGGATGTCCTGCGCCACCGTCGTGTCACGCATCTCCCCGTTGAACTGGAACGTCGGAGCGGGCCCGTGAGCCGGTTGAACCGGCGCGGCGACCGGGCCGGACGGCTGGGTGGAGCCAAGTTCCGAAGCCGTGACCGGATCTGCGGCCTGTGCTGCCAGCGAAGAAGCGATGGTCGAGAGGTAGGGCGCAAGTAGTTGCGGGACCAGACGCGGTACGTAGAGGTGGCAGGGCTCGGCGAAGTCCGGCTTGTCCTGGACGTAGGCCATGGTCGCCAGGAACTGGCTCTCCGACAGCTCGGTGGTTCGGCCGGCGCGTACTGTCCGCCGGAAGACAGGGTCCGACACGGCGGCCGCGAGGAAGCCGTCGTGCTCACCGGCGGCGGACAAGGCGGTGCGCAGGGCTGTGCTATTCAGCAGACGGCATACGTCGTTGATGGCGTCCCCGCGGTGATCGGACTGGGACAGCGGGCCGACGTGGACGGCGACTCGCAGCCTCAGCGGCGGAGAAGCTGCGAGACGTTCGCGGTCGTAGCGGGTGAGGGCGGAGTGCAGATGCCCGAGCAGTGGGTCGACCAGCCGGGCCACGTCCCCCGCAGGCAGTACGAAGATGGCGCCGTCTCCCATGTCCTTGAAGGTGGGGTCGTCGGCACGAGGCGGCTTGAGCCCGCTCTGGACGAGGACGGTAGCGAGCACAAGGTCCAGGTCGGAGCGCACCGACGCCATCCGAGCTTCCGGGATCCTGCTGTAACCCTGCATGTCCACTGCCAGCAGGGCCTGTTCCGGCGGGACAACGGATGGTGGAAGGACGGGGGAGGCCATGGTGGGGCCTGCCTTTCGGGCGTAGGTGACGATCAGGAAGGCCCCATGTTGAAGCGGCAGCGGCTTCGCCGGTGCCCAGCAGTGGGCACCGGCGCCGTAAGGTCGATCACGTCATATGGCGTGCGTCCTGCTCGATGGCCTGAATGTCGTGGATGACCAGTCCGCCGCTGGCTTCCGTTTCCAGCCATCCACGCTCTCGCCATGGTCTGATGGCTGAGCCCACGGCGTTCCGGGACGCCCCGATCATTTGAGAAAGCTCTGCCTGGGTGAGCCGGACACTCAGCTCGCCAGAAACCTGTGACCCTGCCCTCACCAGTCGGCCGAGGGCCCCGGCGAGACGGAGCGGGACGTCGGCGGTGGCGAACTCTAGCCGTACTGCCTCGGACTCCCTCACACGAGTGATCGCATGGCGCAGGAGAGTGGCGAGCAGGCCGTGCTCTTCGACGAAGAGGAGAAAGTCGGAGGCAGGGATGAGGTGAATGCGGCAGCTCTCGGCGGCGATCACTGTGGCTGATCGGGGCTTCTCGTCCAGTATGGCGAGTTCGCCGAGGAGTTCTCCCGACCCCCGGACCGCGAGCAACGTACGCTCCCCATCTGAGCCCGACAAGGTCACGAGGGTTGACCCGGAGTCCAACAGGATCACGTGGGTTGCTGGATCTCCTTGACGCAGGAGCACACTGCGGGCGGGGCGGAGATACCCCGGAGCGAGCTCGCGCATCTGGGTCCAGAGCTGTTCTCCGATAAGTGCGCGGTGCGGCTGGTACATGTCCCCCCATGACGACGTGACTAAAAGTCACACCACGGTGTCAGAGCGTGAATGGCGCGATCAATAGCGTCGATCCAGCCACACCATGGGCTGTCATGATGAGGTCCACGGCCAGTCTGATCAGCCAGTACTTGCGTCGCGCCAAGGCCCGGAGCATGGCTAGACGTTCCGCCTCGGCCGGAAGTTGCCTCTGCTCCCCTAGAGACTGGAGCCACTGGGGGTGAATTGTGCTGCCGTCAAAGCACCCCTCTTCTTGAAGTGGCAAGTCGCACCGCCAGTCGAGTGCCGGGCGTAACGCCGTCAATGCCGCAATGACCGCAGCCAGCAGCGGCAAGGACAGTGCCCCCAGTGGAACGAGCAACGGCCACCCCATCCGGTGGGTGCTCTCCGACAGTGCGCAGGCCACCACAACCGCGAGGAGACCACCAGCGACCCCGAAGAGCGCGGCCGCTTTGGTGTCCGCTCGCTGCACCTCGACGAACATCTCTGCCGAGCGGAGCCTGAGAGTATCCAAAGCCCCTGCCGGCAACTGCATGGTGACGCTCTGGTCTGAATGCACAGTGCCTCCAGTAGCGGAAGTCGCCTTGATGCAGCCACTGTCCTGCCGACACGGGGCCCATGGTGCACAGCACATGGCCAAGCGCATGCGTAGAGGGCCACATGGGAATCAACCCATCAGGGAAGAAGACTCAAGACCTGGCTCGAACGCGGCGAAGCCCTCGTCTCACCCGCCACTGGAACGTATGTATGCGGGAGTAGGATCGGGGTTGTCCTTGCGGAGGTTGGTGGACACCAACAAGGGCACCCCGAACCGCCAGATCCGGCTGGGCTTCCTCGGCCAGGCGCGGCGCTGGGACGGCAGTCGGGGAGTCAGGCCGCACCGAAAGACCGGCGCGCGTTGATGCCGCAGGGTGGGCGAAGGCGGTCGGCGGGTCTCCGTCTGCTAGGACCTGTTCTGAGTCTGGATCACGGGGGTGGTCGGCAGTCGCCGGCATGCCCAACCTCTTGTCAGACACCGCTGTTACGTTGACGCGAGGATCTTGCTTCGACTTCTGGAGAGGGCGCATGTACGACGAACGGCTCGCCGAGTTCTCCCGCGAGCGGCTGGACGGCCGTCCAATACCCGACGATCTGCGCGTGCTGCTGGTGGCGCAGTGGGAAGGCCGCACCGACTTCACCCGCCTTCTCGACCTCGACTTCTTCGAGGCGGGAGAGGTCCACCCGCTCCTGGACACCAGCTATCTGAGCGAAAAGGAACTCGCGGACCCGGAGATGCAGGCCGTCAACGCCGGAGCCGCGGAGATGGCCAAGTACGTCAAGCTCGTGGCGAAGGGCGGAAAGGGGTGGATCGGCTACTGGCTGCACCCCGACGAACCCGCAGACCGTGCCTGGCACCTCATAGAGCTGGACACCGAGTTCACCTTTTGGGGCCTGGCCGGCCTCACCCTGACCGAGGGGGCCGCCGCCGAGCAGGCAAGGTACCAGGACGAGCCCGACAAGCGAATCGCGTTCACACAACTGGCCGCCGAACTCGCCGAGCTTGGCCTACCGCTAAGCACCCAGGACTATGACGCCCGCGATGACGCCGAGTACGCGGTGGACCCGGAGGAACTCATGGAGGAGTTGATCGAAGCTGAACGCGAGAAGCTCGGTCTTCGCTGAGCGGAAAGACTCCGGCGCCCCGGGTGTGGCAACGGGAGGTGGTTGCCATATTGGCCGCCGCCGGTCATGAGGCATCTCGTTCGTCGGTCGAGTCGGCGATGCGAAGACGTGACCTGCTACAGCCATCGACTACTGGGCCTGCTCAGAGGAGTAATCACGTGGCGGGGTGGAGGCTGCGCAACCAGATGACCGCGCCGCGCAGCTCAAGCCCCGCCATGTAGCTGTCGGGCCTCTTGTCGAAACGCGTGGCCAGCCCTCTCCAGTCCTTGATCTTGTTGATGCACCGCTCCACGGTGTTGCGCTCCTTGGACAACTCGGCGTCGTGCGAGACCGGGCGCCCGCCCCTCGCGCCCTTCTTCTTCCGGTTGGCCGCCTGGTCCGCCTTCTCTGGGATCACCGCCTTGATCTTCCGTTTTCGCAGGTGGGCGCGGTTGGCTCGGGAGGAGTACGCCTTGTCGCCGGCCACGGCGCCGGGCCGGGTGCGCGGGCGTCCGCCCGGCCCGCGGACCCGCACCCTGGCCAGCACGGCGGAAAACTGCGGGCTGTCGGCGGCCTGCCCAGAGGTGAGCACGAACGACAGCGGACGGCAGCGCCGGTCGGCCGACAGGTGAACCTTGGTGGTCAGGCCGCCGCGGGAGCGGCCCAGGGCTGCCGCCTTAAACCGCGCCCGGCGTCGGCGGCGCTCCTCGCGCTCCGGATCGGGCTCGGCCTCCTCGGCTGGGGTCACCTCCTCGGCTTCGGCTGCAGCCTGCTCCTTGCGCCGCTTTCGCGCCTTTCGCGTGCCCCTTTTTCGGCCTCGGCGGCCTTCTCCAAGGCGACAAGGACCTCCTCGTCTACGACCATTCCGGCCGCGTCATGGTGGGCGCGGGCGGTGGTGGAGTCCACGCTGACCAGGGACAAGTCCGCCTGCCCGCGGCGGGCTGCCTCGGCGATCACGGCCTCCATCACGGCGGCGAACACCCCGGCATCGCGCCACTGGGCGAACCGGTCGTAGACCGTGGACCACGAGCCGAACGCCTCCGGCACGTCCCGCCACGGGCTGCCAGTACGGAACCGCCAGATGATCCCCTCCAACTGATCGCGCAGGTGCTCCGGATAGGGGCCGTACTGCCCGATCGGCAGTGAGGACTGATCAACTCCCAGTCAGAATCGCTCAATTCACATCGAAGCACACGAAGGATCTACCAGTTCGAGCGTGGTTGCCGGAAGCGATCACCGGGACAGAGATCGCGACTCCAAACAGGCCCTAGTGGTACATGGGGCGCCGCCCCGCCGGCCGGCCAAAACGGCGGCTGCTGAGCCGTTGTGAGTGATGGTCAGGGAACGGCCCTGGGCCTGGTCCGCCGGCGAAGAGGTCGCCGGCCCTTCTGCTCCGGCCCGTGCCGACGGGGTTCTGCGGGGGGCGACGGGCCGCGGAGTGCGGTGTTTCCACGACACGGTGAAGCCCGCCGTGCTCCTTCTGGCGGGCTTCACCGTGGGCGGCGCGGAAGCAGCCCCGGGCTCCCTGTTCGTCACCCGCTTTGCTCTGCCGCACTGCCCTGTGGCTAGTTTGTGTGCAGGACAGGTACGCAGGCCCGTGGTGGCAGAGGTGCACGGGGGAGGGAAGGTCGGGAAGAGTGTCGCTGCGCGTAGGTGATCCAGCCGAGATCGGCGGCTATCCGCTTGAGGCGCGGCTCGGCTCGGGGGGCATGGGCACGGTGTTCCTGGCCCGTACGAGTTCGGGGCGACCTGTCGCGATCAAGCTGATCCACCAGCAGTTCGCGGGGGACGACGAGTTCCGCATCCGTTTCCGGCAGGAGGTGGCGGCCGCGAGACGGGTGAGCGGCGCGTTCACCGCCGCCGTGGTCGACGCCGCCCCCGAGGCCGAGCAGCCGTGGATGGCGACGACCTATATCGAGGGGCACACGCTCGCCCAGCACATCGCCACGAAGGGCCCGCTGGACGGAGCGGAGCTGAGGAGGCTCGCCATCGGTCTGGCGGAGGCGCTGCGCGACATCCACCGGGTGGGGGTCGTCCACCGTGACCTGAAGCCCTCGAACGTCGTGCTCTCGCCCGAGGGGCCGCGCGTCATCGACTTCGGCATTTCGCGCGCCGTGGACCAGCAGACGCTGACGATGACAGGGCGGGTCATCGGTACGCCGCCCTTCATGTCGCCGGAGCAGTTGCAGGCGCCGCGTGGTGTGGGGCCGCGGTCCGATGTCTTCTCGCTGGGGACGCTGCTGGTGTACGCGGCGACGGGCCACGGGCCGTTCGACGCGGACAGCCCGTACATGACGGCGTATCAGGTGGTGCACGAGGAGCCGTCGCTGGGTGCCGTGCCGGTGGCTTTGCGCACGGTTGTCGAGTCGTGCCTGGACAAGGAGCCCAAGGAGCGTCCTTCGGCGGACGAACTCCTCGTGCTGCTGCGGGACCTGCCGGCCGACCTCGGCGGGACCGACGCGAACGGGGCCGGAGCGGGCCGCACCCGCGACATGATCACCCAGCATCACCTCGCGACGCCGGCCACCCCGGCGCCGGCTGCCCCGGCCACCGCCCCGGCCGGTCCCGGTACAGGGAGCACCGGCACTCCCGTCGGCCGCCGCCTGCGCAGCCGATGGCGGCCTGTGCTCGCGGCCGCGGTCGCGATGGCGGCGATCGGCGGGGGAGTCGCCGCGCTGAAGGCGGACGGCTTCGGGGAGAGCAGCGGCGGCGACAAGGGAAACAGCGTCGCGGCGCCGGGTGCGGCACTTCCGCACGGCTTCGAGCCGTGGCGCACGACCGTGCGGGGCGGTCGCGAGGACATCCCCGACGAGCTGCGTTGCGTCGCGCGCGGCGACGCGTTGTTCTGCGGGGGCGGCGGTGTCGTCGCGGCCCGTATCAGGGCCCTGGACGGTTCGCGGGTGTGGACGGTGAAGAGCCCGGGCGTCCCCGTCCAGGGCATGCACCTGGTGGGCGCCACCGACGACACGGTGCTGGGTTACCGCTTCGCCGCCCAGGACGCCCCGCAGGACCCTTCCAGCGAGGTGGTGGCCATCGACGCGGACAACGGCCGGGAGCTGTGGTCCGTACCGTCCGGCGCCCAGTCGCAGGCCGTCACGGGCCGGACCCGGGACGCCGTTGTGGTCGGCTCCGCCGTCGTGACGGTCGACGCTTCCAACTCCCGCTTCGAGGCCCGGGACGCGCGCAGCGGTGAGGTCATCTGGACGGCGTCGTTCCCGGAGGGCACGCAGTGCGCTCCCGTTCCGGCGGGCCCACGGCTCCTGGCGATGTGCGCGACGGACGTGGAAGTGGATGCCTCAGGAGTGCGCCACCCCGTCCTGTACCCGGTCGACCGCGCCTCGGGGACACTGGGCGGGCCCATCGAGGTTGACGGCCCCGTCGTGCCGATGGGCGTCGCCGACGGCAGGCTCGTACTCCTTCGGGGACACGTGGAGGGAACGGCGCTGGTCGGCTACGACGGGGTGGCGCGGGTCGACCCGGCCTCGCGGAAGGTCACGTACTCCCGGCTGGCCAGGACATTCGCGGGGACGCCCGGCATGGCGGACGGCACCGTCTACGTGAGCGGGCAGACCGGTCTCGTCACGGCGTTCGACGCCGCGACCGGCCGGAAGAAGTGGTCGCGGCAGACGGCGGTGGAGGGCGCGTCGGGTCCCGTGGCGGGAGCCGGCGCGGTGTATTTCAGCTCGGCCACCGGCCGGGTGGTCGCGCTGTCGCCGGACGACGGCGAACCTCTGTGGACAACAGATCCGCAGGCCGACGGCTTGACGGGCGAGCAGGGCGCGAGCCCGCGCGTGACCGTTGCGGGGCGTGCGGTGATCGTGGCCGCGGCCACGAACACTCTCTTCGCCTTCGACGCGCAGAAGCCGCCGACGTCGGGCTGACCCCGGCGGCACCCGCCGCCGGCCGCCCTCCTTGCCGTGCGGACACCTCAGCGGCTCACTCGGTCGTCCACGCGGCGAGACCGTGTCTTGTGCGAGTACGCCGGGCCTGCGGCGTTTTCTGGTGCCGACGACCGGGCCGGGACCATCGGCGGCACCGGGATCCGCGACCGAAGGCCCACCGCCGGGAGCATCGCACCCCTAGCGGCTGGATACCGCCCGCGGTGGCCGTCGCCCTTCAAGGCGTGGGCATCACGGCATCCTGCGCCAGGCCGCACCACACGGCGGCTGGTTCTGCGCCCGGCGACTCGCTGAAGCCGCCGTCACCGACGGCGGTCCGGACGGGCAGGCCGAAACGCTGGTACTTCTGCAGCCGTTCGCCTCCACCGGAAGGCGGAGGCAGGACGCCTTGCTTCATGAAGGCCGCGATCGCGATCGCTATGGTCGGGTTGTCTTGACGGAGGGTGGCGGACAACGACAAAGGCAATCCCCACCGCCAGGTGCGGTTGAGCTTCCTCGGCTGGTTTGTTGCTTCGCCAGGACTGCAGAGGGGAAGTCCGGCTGCACATGGGCGGTGCGCGTAGCTGCTGCATGGTGTGTGAAGGCGCCCCAACAGGTTTTTCGTCTGTTGGTGGTACAAGAGCGCAACAGCTCTCTGAGCTGTACGGATGGCTGGTAGGTGCCTGCTTCGAGGTCCATCGGCCCGTGGGTGCTCCGGACCTCGCGGCATGCTCGTCGATCGGTTCATGACTACGACGACTCACCAGGCGGGCCCGGTCTCCGGTCCGACTGGAGGAGGTCAGGTGGTCAGCCCGCCTGCCGCAAGCCGATCACTCATGTCACTCACCAGCCCCTTGCCCGAACTGTCAGCTGAGGTGAGCAGCTCTTCGAAGGCCCGGAGATGACGGAACGTCTCTGCATACGCCATCTGCTTCTCCAGGGGCAGCTGAAGCACCTGGAGACGCCGGATGTCGACCCTGGACGAGCTGGAGGCGTGGGTGCCTGCCTGGCGGCCGTTGGTCGGCGCGCACAGACAGCCGGCGAGGAAGTGGGCTTCCAGCTTCTCCGCGTCCACCCGCAGGAGGTAGAGCTGAGGGCCCAGGGCCACCGGCGGTCCTTCGTGGACCCACGCCCTGAAGGCTCGAGCTACTCCGGCGACCACGACGTCGCCCTCCTCGGCGATGGCCGGGGTCGAACCGGTGGGGGCCACGCCGCTGGGAGTGCCGTCGTGCAGAAGGTCGGCGATGGTGAGGAGCGGAACGGTGGCCTCGCGAGCCGTTGCGGTCGGCTCCAGCGGCTGCTGGCCCGCGCGCAGGGTCAGTGCTCCGGCTTTGACGAGATCCCCCAACGTCGTTGTGGTCTGTGAAGCCCCGGCCTCGAAGTCGAGTGCGGACAGACGCCGTGCATGATCGGCCAGGTCGGTCAGCAGCGACCCGAACCCGTTCCACTTGGCGGCGAGTTCCTCACGGGACGGCTCGGCCGTCGCCGCGGTGTAGCGCCCCGGGGTGATGTCCACCTCGTCGTCGAGGAGGTTGAGCAGAGGGACGCGTGCCGCGCCCTTCGGTGGATCCTGGTGCACTTGGTCGAGGGCCGCCATCGACGTGAGGACGAACGTACCGAGGTCGTCCCAGTCGGGGCTCGGCTCACGCGTTCCTGACCTGGCGAAACGTGTGGCGTCCACCAAGAGGACGTCTTGGCTTGGGGGAGCGGCTGCGGGGTCGTCCGACACCGCACGGAGAACCCACAACTGCAGTGACACGCTGTGCGGCTGCGCACTGCCAGGGGGCAGGGAAACGACCGCGCGGAGCACTCCGGTGCGCAGCAGCGAGCCGCGGATACGGCGGCCCGCCTTACGTGACGCGACGGCCGGCGGGAGGACGACCACGGCGGCCCCGCCGGGCTTGAGGTGCGCGAGCAGGTGTTGCACCCAGGCCAGTTCGGGCTCGGTGCGAGGGGGCAGGCCGTGCGTCCAGCGCTGATCGGTGGCGAGCTCCTCGTACCCCCAGTCGCGTTCGTTGAAAGGGGGGTTGCACAGTGCGATGTCGGCCTTCTCTTCGCTGAAGGGGTCGTCTCGCAGAGTGTCGGCGGTGGCGATCCGGGTCCTGGTGTCGCATTCCTCCGCGAGGAACTCGAGTCGGCCGGTCGCCAACGCGGCCAGCGCCGGGTCCTGTTCGCACGCGAGTACCTCCAGCCCAGGACTGCCGTACTCTCGCATGGCCGCAGCGGCCAAGTGCCCGGTACCGCACGCCGGATCGAGGAGGGTCAGTCGCCCCTGTGCCGGGCCGAGGCGGACTGCGAGAGCTATCCGGGCCATCAGCGCGGCGAGTTGCGGTGGCGTGGTGCTGAGCTGCCGGACATGGGTTTCCAGCCACCGCTGCAGCAGGAACTCGAAGGTCTCACGCGCTCCCTCCTCCCGTCCCACCTTCGCGGCTTCGGTCACCAGGTCACTGGCTTGCGCGGAGAGTCGGGGATGGGCGACCCCTGGCTTGGAGGAGCGCATCTGGCGAGCGGCCTCGGCGATGGCCAGCCCCGATTCGGTCCGGCTGCCGAGTGCCTCGAAGCGCGGCCAGAGGAGTTCTCGGCCGTCGACGTCCCTGAGCTTGCCGTTGTCCCGCAGCCACTGCTCGACCCCGGCGAGCGAGAACTGCGGACTGACGTCGGTGCCCCCGATCCGGGCCGGGAAGGAGTCGTGGCGGCGGCGCCAGTTGCTCACGGCGGCACGCCCGACACCGGCGATCCGGGCGATCTCGGCCAGGCTGACGGGGACGGTGTCATGGGCACTCATGGTTCAGTCTCCGGGGTACTTGGCGGCTGGGCTGGTCGGCGTTCCCAGCGGCCGTTCATACATGGAAGGCTACTACCATCATTGACTTTGTTCACAGCGCGTACGTTCCATCTTGTTGTGCAGGAAGTGTGGAGGACGGCGAATATGTGGAGCCTTGCGCCGGGAATGGTTGTACGTGACCGTTATCGGCTGGAGTCCGTGCTGGGCCGCGGAGTGATGGGGCACGTGTGGCAGGGGCGCGACCTGCCTCTTGACCGGCCTGTCGCGGTGAAGACCGTCGCCAGGGAGCTGCTGGCCGTGGCGAGCAGCCGAGACGCCGCGCTTGCGCGGTTCGGCAGGGAGACGCGGGCGGCCGCGCGCCTCGTCCACGCGAACGTCGCCACGGTCTTCGACGCGTCGGTCACGGACGATATGTGCTGTCTGGTGATGGAACTGATCGACGGCACCACGCTCGAGTACCTCTTCGACCAGCAGGAGGACGGCCGGTTCGACGTCCCCACCGCAGCCGCCGTCGCGGCTCAGCTGTGCTCGGGGCTGTCCGCGGTCCACGCGGCCGACCTGGTGCATCGCGATCTCAAGACGCAGAACGTCATGGTCCGCCGTGACGGCGTCGTGAAGATCCTCGACTTCGGCCTGGTGAAGCTGCTCAGTGACACCGACCCGCGACTGACGATGACCGGCGAGGGCGTCGGCAACCTCTTCTGCGCCTCTCCCGAACTGCTGGCCGGACGGGACCGGCTCGACGGCCGCAGTGACCTCTACGCCGTGGGCTGCCTGCTGCACCACATGCTCACCGGGGAGACCCCTTTTCCCACGGACCAGCCGGCGCTCCTGGCCTCCCACCACCTCGCCTCGCCTCCGCCCCTCGTCGCCGACGCGGGGGTGCGTGTTCCCGGGGATCTCCAGGACCTGATCACGGCCCTGCTGGCCAAGCGGCCGGACGACCGTCCCGCATCGGCGGCTGAGGTCTACGCCGGCCTGGCGCCCCACCTGCCGGAGCCGGATCCCGGGCTGGCCGTCGGGCGGACTCCGCACGAGGACCCGCGCCGCCCCTTTCTGGTCCCCCAGGGCCCGATGCCCGTATGAACGACAGTGTCACCGGGGTCCGGAGAGGGGACTCGATCGTGGCAGCCCGCACTTTTTGGACGTAAGACACAGGAGTCTCGTGACCGGTGACAGAATGGCCCGGTCGGCCGGGGTGCCGTTGAGGCTTCCGGCCGCGGGAGGCGGCGGGCGCGGCAAGCGCCGGAACTGAGGGCGGGGCGCGATGCGGCGGAGCCTTGGACGGTACGAGCTGACGCACGAGCTGGGCCGGGGCGGGATGGGCGTCGTCTGGGCGGCCCACGACCGCGACCATGACCGCGAGGTCGCCGTCAAGTTCCTCGCGACGCGCGGCCGTGCTGCCGAACTGAGCACGCTCGAGCGCCGGTTCCTGCGCGAGATCCGCCTTACCGGTCGGCTGCGGCACCCGGGCGTCCCCGCCGTCCACGACCACGGCAACCATGAGGGCGAGCTGTATCTGGTCATGGATCTCGTTCCCGGCCGGGCCCTGGACGCCGTCCTCAAGAACGACGGCCCCCTGCGCGCCGAGCAGGCGGCGGACGTGGCCCGCCGTGTGTCCGAGGTGTTGTCCTACGCCCACGGTCAGGGGGTCGTGCATCGCGACCTGAAGCCGTCGAACCTGATGCTGACCCCCGACGGGAAGATCAAGGTCCTGGACTTCGGGGTCGCCGCGGCTCTGGAGCCCCAGCCCGGCGAGACCCGTTTCACTGCTGCCAATGCCACTCCCGGCACGGTCGTCTACATGGCCCCCGAGCAGGCTGTCGGCCGGACCGTGCCCGCGAGCGACCTGTACTCGCTGGGGTGCGTCCTGTACGAACTGCTCACCGGCGCGCCCCCTTTCATGGACGCCAGCCCTTTCATGCTGTACCACCGGCACGCCAACGACCCGGTTCCGCCGCTCACCGACCGTCGCCCCGATGTACCCGACGGCCTGCGGATGCTGGTGGAGCGGCTCCTGGAGAAGAAGCCCGAGGACCGGCCCGCCTCCGCCGAGGAGGTGACCGCCCTGCTCGCCGCCTGGGCGCCCCGACCGGCTCCCGTCTCCGGGGCCGCTCCGGCTCACCCACGGCTGGCCGAGCTGGCCGCCCTGCGCCGGGCGGGGCGGCCGGTCCGCGCTCTGGAGGAGTACCGCCAGCTGATGGCCGCCCCCGGCCTCGACCGCGCGGGCACGCTCGCCGCCCGGGCCGGAGCCGCCCTGTGCGCGGGGGCGCTCGGCCGGACCCGTGAGGCCCTGGACGAGCTGAAGTCCGTCCTCGCCGAACAGTGCAGCCTGCTCGGGCCGGACCACCCCGCCGTGCTGGACACCCGCTACGAGATCGCCGTCCTGCTGGTCCGCACCGGAGAACGGTACGCCGCCGAGGAACTGCTTCGCCTTCTGGCCGACGGGGAGGAGGCGGCCCTGCCCGAGTCCGACGCCGGGCACGGACGGAGCCGGAAGCTGCTGGAACGGCTGCGCCGCATGGCTGAGGGCCACCGGTGATCTCAATCGGAGATCCGCTGCTTTGTAATCTCTGTTCACAGATAATAGCTCGTGCTAGCCTGCCGTCACGTCGTTCCGGAGGGGAGACAGGACACGGGACACTGTCTACGGACGACGGCAGGTGAACACCGAGGGGAACAGCGCCCATGACGCCAGCAGCTCAGCGCGAGACCGAGCAGACAGGGGCGCAGGCGACGCTCCCTGAAGAAGGGAATCTGGTCGAGGTGCGCGGCCAGTCCTGGGTGGTGGCCCGCGTCGAGCCGAGCCCGGCCGTCCCCGACGGCGAGGAGAACCGGCGCCCCGCGACCCTGGTCCATCTCCAGTCCGTCGCCGACGGCCGCTTCGGCGACACCCTCTCCGTGATCTGGGAGGTCGAGCCCGGCCGCCGTGTCCTGCCCGCCGGCTCCCTCCCCGACGCCTCCACGGGCTCCTACGATTCCCCGAACCGCCTCGCCGCGTTCCTCGACGCCGTCCGCTGGTCCGCCGTCGCCTCCGCCGACGGCAGGACCCTCCAGGCCCCGTTCCGCTCCGGCGTCGCCGTCGAGCCGTACCAGCTGGAGCCGGTCTCCCGGGCGGTCGGCGCGCCCCGCGTCAACCTCCTCCTGGCCGATGACGTCGGCCTCGGCAAGACCATCGAGGCCGGCCTCGTCGTGCAGGAACTCATGCTGCGCGGCCGGGCCCGCCGCACCATGGTCGTCTGTCCGGCCGGCCTCACCCTCAAGTGGCGCGACGAGATGGCAGAGAAGTTCGGCCTGGAGTTCACGATCGTCGACTCCGAGCACTGCGCCCGCCTGCGCCGCACCCACGGCACCGCCGCCAACCCCTTCCGCGTGCACCCGCTGACCATCGTCTCCCTGCCCTGGCTGCGCGGTCAGAAGGCCCAGCGCCTCCTCGACGAGGTCATAGGCGCCCCCGAGGAGAGCTCCGACGGCGAGCACAAGCGCTTCTTCGACCTGCTCGTCCTCGACGAGGCGCACCACGTGGCTCCCGCCGCGCCCAAGCAGGTGTACGCGGTCGACTCCCAGCAGACCAAGCTGATCCGGCGCCTCGTCCCGCACTTCGAGCACCGTCTCTTCCTCTCCGCCACCCCGCACAACGGCTATCCCGAGTCGTACACGGCGCTCCTGGAACTCCTCGACCCTCAGCGTTTCATCCGCGGCCCGCAGGGCCCTGACAAGGAAGCGCTCAAGGACGCCGTCGTACGACGTCTGAAGTCGACGATCACCAACGCGGACGGCACTCCCCGCTTCCGCACCCGTAAGACGCTCGAACTCTCCGTCGACTACACCGAGCAGGAACGCGAGATCCACCACCTGCTCGGTTCGTTCGCCGAGTTGCGCCGCACGAAGCTGACTCCGAAGGCCCGGGGCGGCCGCCGCGCCGCCGACCTGGTGACCCTGCTGCTGAAGAAGCGGCTGTTCTCCTCCCCGGCGGCCTTCCTCCACACCGTCCAGGTCTACCTCTCCCACCTGGAGGACACCGGCCCCACCCGCGGCCGTACGGCAGCCGCCGAGGTCCCCGAGTGGCTGGAGGAGTTCGCCGACCTCGTCGCCGACCTCGACGACACGGGACTGGTCGAAGCCGAGGACGACGCCCTGACCCGCTCCACCTCGCTCACCCCGGCGGAGGACGGCCAGGAACTGGACCTGCTCCAGGAGATGGAGCGCTGGGCCCTCACCCACGAGGCCGCGCCCGACTCCAAGGCCGCGGCGCTGATCGCCGAACTCAAGGCCGTCTGCCGGCCCGACGGCAAGCACTGGACCAACGAACGGGTCGTGGTCTTCACCGAGTACCGCGACACCCAGAAGTGGCTCCACGACCTCCTCCAGCAGGAGGAACTCACCGACGGGGGCCGCGTCGAGCGCCTGCACGGCGGCCTGTCCGCCGAGGAGCGCGAGCGCATCCGCCTCGGCTTCCAGACCGAGCCGTCCCGCGCGGAGGGCAGGGTCCGCATCCTCCTGGCCACCGACGCCGCCGGCGAGGGCATTGACCTCCAGAACCACTGCCACCGCCTGATCAACTACGACATCCCCTTCAACCCCAACAAGCTCGAACAGCGCATCGGCCGTATCGACCGCTGGGGCCAGAAGCACGATCCGGAGATCACCCACTTCATCGGCTCCGGCTGGCAGCAGGCGCAGGCCGGCTCGTACGAGGCCGACCTGGAGTTCCTCTCCCGGGTCGCCAAGAAGGTCGCGCGCATGGAGCACGACCTCGGCTCCGTCAATGCCGTCCTCGCCGACGCCGTCCAGCGCCGGATGACCGGCGACACCGCACCGGTGGACATCGAGAACGCCAAGCCCAAGCCGATCAAGGGCCGCCGCACCGGCGGCGAGGTCGCCCCCGAGCAGAACGTCACCGCGCAGACGAAGCGGCTCGCCGACCAGTACGACGAGACGGTGAACGCGCTCGGCCTCACCCCCGGCAACGTCAAGCGTGTCGTGGACACCGCGCTGGCGCTGGACAACCAGCCGCCGCTGCTGCCGTCCACGCTCCGGGCGGAGGACTTCGAGCCGGGCGACCTCTTCGACGTACAGCCCCTTTCCGGCAGCTGGGAGCGGGCCACCCGCGGCCTCGCCCACAAGCTCCGCGAGGGCGAGCAGCGCCCGCTCACCTTCTCCCCGGCGGTGGCCGCCCAGGGCCGGGACGACGTGGTCCTCGCCCACCTCAAGCACCCGCTCGTGGCCCTCTCCACGCGGCTGCTGACCGCCGCCGTCTGGAACGCGGACCTGATCGACCTCAACCGCGTCACCGCCGTCGTCTCCGACGACCCCGCCGTGACCACGACCCTGGTCTCCGCGTACGCGCGGTACGTCCTGGTCGGCACCGACGGCACCCGCCTGCACGAGGAAGTGCTGTACGCGGGCGGCTGGTTCGGCGACACCGGCCGCTTCCGCCGCTGGGAGTCGGTGAACGAACAGGGCAAGGCCCTCTCCCGGGCGCTCACCGAGGGCGTCGAGGCGGCCTCGCACCTCCGCAAGGAGCTCACCGAGGCCTGGCCGAGGCTCCGCGACCCCCTCTACCGGTCCCTGGAGGCCCGCGCCGGCGAACTCGGCCGCCAGCTGGAGAGCAGGCTCGCCGACCGCCGGGCGGAGGAGGAACGCCGTATCACCGCGACCCTCGACCGCTTCGAGGCCACCCTGCGCGCCAAGCTCAAGGAGGAGGGCGAGGGGGAGGGCGAACAGCTCGCGCTGCTGTCCACCCACGAGCTGACCGGCCACGAGCGCCGCCAGTTCGAGGACGACCGCCGCCGCTGGCAGGAACGCCTCGAAGGCCTCCCCGCCGAACGGATGCGCGAACTCGCCGCCATCGCCGCCCGCTACCGCGAGCCCCGCTCCCACCTCTTCCCCGCCGCCGTCGTCTTCGTGATCCCCGCAAAGGAAGCCCGCCGATGAGCCCCCGCCGCCCCATGAGCGCCGGAGTAGCCGCCGCCAAGGCCCAGGCCGCCGACGGCCGCAGGCAGCACCAGGAGTGGCTCGACCTCACCGAGGTCTCCGGCCCCTTCCTGACCATGCCCGTCCTGCTGCGCGCCTGGCCCCAGCTCGACGCCCTGGAGAAGGACGAGCGCGCCCGCCTGCGCGCCCGCCACGCCGACTGGCAGACGGACACGACGGCCGGCCGCGACGAGTGGGTGGCCTACGTACTCGGCCGCCTGCTGGGCTGGGACGACGCCCTGACGTTCCGCCAGGGCGACTCCGAGCACCACGGCCTCGACCGCCTCACCCTGCGCGTCGCGGAGCACAACACCGAAGTGCGCCCCGACTTCGCGCTGGTCGAACCGGGCACGGACCTCGCGGTCGAACCGGACGTGGAGGCCGCCGCCAAGCGCGTACGCCTGCTCGGCATGACGGTCCCGTCCGGTACGGCGCCCACGGCCCGCGTCGGCGGGGGCGGCGACTGGTCCGCGGCCCCCGCCGACCGCCTGGCCCGCCTCCTGCGCCACCACGGCGTACCGCTCGGCCTGGTCACCGACGGCCGCTGGTGGTGCCTGGTCTGGGCCCCGCTCGGCGGCGTCACGACCACGGCCGTCTTCGACTCCATCGGGTGGAACGAGCGGGCCGAGCGCAACGTCGTCCGCGCGTTCGTGTCCCTGCTGCGCCGCCGCCGCTTCTTCGAGTACGACGACGCCGAGACGCTGGTCGGCCTGCTCAAGGCGAGCGTCGCGGCGGGCGAGGACGTCACCGAGGCGCTGGGCGTCCAGGTCCGCCAGGCGGTCGAACTCCTCGTGGACGCCATAGGGCGCGCGGACGTGCGGGCGGTCGAGCACGGCGCGCCGGGCCTGCACGCGTCCGGCGTCAGCGCGGGCGAGGTCTACCGCGGCGCGGTGGCGGTCATGATGCGCGTCGTCTTCCTCCTGTTCGCGGAGGAGCGGGGCCTGCTCCCGGCGGACAACGAGGTGTACGCCCGCTCCTACTCGGCCCGCTTCCTGCGCGACGAGCTGAAGGCGCGGGCGGACGAGGAGGGCGAGACGTCCCTGGAGCACACGACGTCGGCTTGGCATCGGTTGATCGCCCTCTTCCACGCCGTGCACGGGGGAGTGGACCACCCGGGCTCGGGCTTCCACCTCCCGGCCTACGACGGCTCGATCTTCGACCCGGACAAGTACCCCTGGCTGGAGCGCACGACCCCGCTCCTCCCCATCGACGACCGCACGGTCCTGCACATGCTCCAGGCGGTCCAGGAGGTCCGTGTCGGCAAGGGCAAGGACCGCGAGGTCCGCACGCTCAGCTTCCGCGCGCTGGACGTGGAGCAGATCGGCTACGTGTACGAGGGCCTGCTGTCGTTCGACGGGCGCAGGGCCACGGAGCACATGGTGGGGCTGATCGGTCCCGAGGGCTTGGAACACGAGGTCGGACTGCGGGAGCTGGAGGCGCTGGCGGCGAAGGCCGACGGTTCCGTGAAGACCCTTGCGAAGTCCGTCCACGAGAAGTGGAAGGACCCCAAGCCCCCCGCGACGGTGGGCCAGTTGGAGAAGAAGCTGGCTCCGCTCGGGGCGGAGGACGCGGCGGAGGCGCGGCGCCGGCTGAACGCCGTGACCAAAGCGACCGGGGACCCGACGCTGACGGAGCGCCTGCTGCCGTTCGTCGGCATCCTCCGCGACGACCTGCGCGGCCTGCCGACGGTCATCCCGAACGGCGCGCTGTACGTCACGGAGTCGTCCCTGCGGAAGAACACGGGCACGCACTACACGCCTCGGTTCCTGGCGGAGGAGGTCGTGCTGCACGCGCTGGAACCGCTGGTGTACGAGCCCGGCCCGCTCCAGACGGCGGACACGGGGGAGTGGCGCCTGAAGCCGGCGGACCAGATCCTCGACCTCAAGGTCGCGGACATCGCGATGGGCTCGGCGGCGTTCCTGGTCGCGGCCTGCCGTTACCTGGCGGATCGGTTGATCGAGGCGTGGGAGTCCGAGGGCCGCGCGGACGCGATGGCGTACCGGGCGGGCCGCGCCGTGGACGCGGTGACGGCAGTGGACGCGGAGCAGGACCCGGTGGTCGTCGAGGCGCGTCGCCAGATCATCGAGCACTGCCTGTACGGGGTGGACATCAACCCGATGGCCGTGGAGATGGCCAAGCTGTCGCTGTGGCTGGTGTCGATGGACCCGGGACGGCCGTTCACGTTCCTGGACGACCGACTGGTGGCGGGCGACTCGCTGCTGGGCGTGCACACCATGGAGCAGATCCAGTCGGTGCACATGAAGCCGAGCGGGCAGACGGACGTTCTGGCCGAGCAGGCACGTCAGCTGGTGGACCAGCTGACGCAGAAGCGGTTGGCCATCACGGGCATCAAGGGCGTGGACCTGCCGGCGCTCCAGGAGAAGCGGGTGCGGCTGGAGGAGGTCAACCGGCACTCGCGGAGGCTGCGGCTGGTGGGGGACCTGATCGCGGGGGCTGCGCTGGCTACTTGCGCTTCGGGGCGGGTGCCTTGGTACGAGGAGGAGGGCGGGGAGCGGGTCCGGGACCTGTTCCCTCGGGCTGCGTGGATCGTGCAGCGGATCATGGAGGACGGGGTCGAGGACGACTCCGAGGTGGTGCGCCAGGCTCGGGTTACGGCGGAGGAGTGGCTGGGGGCTGAGCTGCCGGAGGGGGCGTTGGAGCGGCGGCCGGTGCATTGGCCGCTGGTGTTTCCAGAGGTCTTTTCAGTCAGGAGTGGGTTCGACGCGATTGTTGGAAATCCGCCATTCTTGGGGGGACAGAAGCTCACCGGTGCCATGGGCGAGGCGTATCGCGAGTACATGGTCGAGTACCTCGCGAGCGGCAAGCGCGGCAGCGCCGACTTGGTTGCGTACTTCGAGCTGCGGGTTCATCAGCTCTTGAACGGCGATGGGCAGACCGGCCTGATCGCCACAAATACCCTGGCTCAGGGCGACTCCCGTGAGGTTGGTCTCGACCAGCTAGAGTCGGCTGGAATCAGTATTCGCCGTGCAATCAAGAGTAAGCCGTGGCCGTCTAATTCGGCGGTTCTTGAGTACTGCGCAGTGTGGACTAGTAGGGCGCCGGTGGCGGACGAAGTTGCTTATGTTCTGGGGGATTCGGTGGTACCAAACGGTATTTCCACGTCGCTGAACCCGGCAACCCGGGAGGCGTCGTGGGGAGAGCCTCTGGAAGGAAACAGAGGAGTATCCTTCATCGGTTCCTATGTCCTGGGAATGGGCTTCACCATGGATGAGGCGGAGGCTCGCACCTGGATTGCGCAGGACAAGCGATACGCAGAGATTCTCTTCCCCTACCTCAACGGCCAGGATGTTAACCAGCATCCCCGGCACGGTACTGGGCGGTGGATCATTGACTTTCAAGCCCGTTCGTTGGCCGAAGCAAAGCACTACGAGAAGGCGATGGATAAGGTTGTTCGTGAGGTAAAGCCGGAGAGGGAAAAGAGTAAAGATAAGAGTCGGCGCGAGGTTTGGTGGCGATTTACTCGTCCTGCCCCGGAGATGCGTAAAGCCATCGAGCCGCTTGACCGATGCCTGGTCATCACTCTCCATACGCATACTGTCCTGCCGGTCGTGGTCCCGGCCAAGCAGGTATTCTCCCATGGGTTGGGTGTTTTCGCTTCCGATGACTTTGGCTTCTTGGCCATTGTGAGTAGTTCCCCCCACTACTGGTGGGCGATCGACCGAGCCTCCACCATGAAGGGTGATCTCCGCTACACCCCGACCGACGTCTTCGAACCCCTCGTTCGCCCGCCACTGACCGCGCGCCTCCGCGTCGCCGGGACTCGTCTCGACACCTACCGTCGGGACTTGATGCTCGCCCGCAACATGGGCCTCACCGCTACCTACAACCTGGTCCACAACCCCGACTGCCACGACGACGACATCGTCGAACTCCGCCGTATTCACGAGGAGATCGACAGGGGCACCGTCGAGGCATACGGCTGGTTCGACCTCTTGGGCGACTCAGGGCAGGCCCCGCCCGCCGACCCGACCCACGAGACCTTCCCGCTTGACCACGACTTCCACGAGACCGACCAGGGCATTCGCTACACCATCGGTCTCCTCGCCCGAACCGAGATCATCGATCGCCTGCGGCAGCTCAACCACCAGGCATACGCCGACGAGGTTCACCTCGGCCTGCATAAGGGCGTGACGGAGAAGAAGGCGCGAGAGAAGCACCCTGACCTGCCCCCGCCGTCTCCCGAGGCCATCCGGAAGCGCAAGGAGCAGCTTGCCGCGCGAGGTGGGTCGGATTTCGGTGAGGGCGCAGAGGGCGCCCTGTTCTGAGCCGACAGCATGACAACGGGCTCGCTCACGTCACCCCAAGTGCCGTGAGCGAGCCCGTTGTTCCACTCAGAAGCCGTACTCGGTCCTACTCCACCGCGAGTGCCACGAACGCCGCCCACTCGCCCCGGCCGACCCGCAGCATCGGCCCGCCACCCATGGCCTTTGAGTCGCGCACGTACACGGCGTCCAGGCCGGCAGCCACCTCCACGCAGTTGCCGCCCCCCGAGCCGCTGTAGCTGCTCTTGAACCAGTGCAGTCCGTCCACGCTCTCGGATACCTGCTCCACGCTCATGTCTCTCCCACCAGCCGTTCGATGAGCCGCGCAGACTCGACGCCGTTCAAAGCCTGCGACCGCAGCTTGCCATACCGCAACCCGAAGGCACTGACCTCTGCGGGATCATGGACGACGCACCCGACGTCCTGAGACTCGATGTAACCAAGGTGCTTGTGCTCCTTGGTCTCCAGCACCACAAACGGGCCGTTCAGACCGGAGTGGAACCCGCATGCGGCAGGCATGACCTGGACCTCCACGTTCCGCAACGCCCCGACCTTCAAAAGGTGTTGCCATTGTTCGCGCATGACGTCCCTGTCGCCAACAGGATTCCGCAGCGCCTCCTCGCCGATGATGAACGACAGCTCTGCGAGCGGCGCTCGCGTCAGTAGCCTCTGCCGACTCAGTCGCGCTTCCGTGTGCTGGTCGATGATCTCCTCACTCAGGGGTGGGCAGTGTCCGGCGAACAGAGCCCGTGCGTACGCCTCCGTCTGCAACAGCCCCGACACCAGTAGTGGCTCATACTCGAACCGGCTCACTGCCTCCGCCTCGAAGAGCGCGAAGTTCCGGAAGAACCGAGGCAACTTCGCCCGATCCACCTCCCCCTGGAGTGCCTCCAGAACCCCGCCCGCCTCCAGCGCCCGCTCCGCCGCTACCGTGAACGCTGCCTTCGCCGGCCGCCGTCCCTGCTCGACCGAGGCGACCTGCTCCAGCGAGTAGCCGATCGCGTCCCCGAGTTGCTGTTGGCTCAACCCGGCCCGCTTTCGCAGGTACTGCAACAGCACCCCGTACGCCGACCACTCGCCCGGCACATCGGGCCCCTCGTCCTTCGTCTTCGCGCCCCGCCCCGTCCGCGTCTCTCGTGCGTCCCGTACCGCCTTCACAGTCCCACGCCCTTCCCGTACCGTCCCGTTCCGCGCCCCGCCATGGCCGCGTTCGCCACCGGCCCCTGTCCAACGCGACGCGCGGCGACCGGGACACGTGCCGGACCCGTACAACGCCCGTACAGGACCCGTACAACCAACCCCGCAGCACGCCGCCCACCCCGTACGACAAGGACGACGTACGGCCGTCGTACCTGGTCAACAGGCCCTGCACACCACCACGCTGACGCCGTGACTCACCATCAGCTCACCGACGAGGCGAAGCCGCCTCACGCTCCCGCCCGCCAACTGCCCCTGCGCTTCAGCAGCACCAGACGCGGCGCCCGCCTCGCCCGCCGGCTCGCCGTCCAGCAGTTCACCGAGTGGACCGGCCTCCCGTACGACTCCGACCCCGCCGATGCCGTCGCCCTCGTCACCGCCGAGCTGGCGTCGAACGCGGTCCGTCACGGCAGCCTCCCCGGCCGGGACTTCCGCCTGATGCTGATCCTCCTGCCCGACCGCTTCCGCATCGAGGTGACGGACACCCGCCCCGAGCGCCTCCCGCCGCTCGTGACCCCGCAGCCCACCGACGAGACCTCGGGCCGCGGACTACTCATCGTCCAGTCCTACGCGGACCGTTGGGGACGCACGGTCCACGACGCGTACACGAAGACCGTCTGGGCGGAGGTGCGGCTCCGCACCACCGTCTCGTGAGGCCACCCCACCCCTCGTCCGGACCAGGCCCGGCACAAGCCGCCGCACCGCCGACGAACGAGACCGTCAGTGACCGGCGTAGTGCTCCGCCAGCTTCTGGATCTCCCGGGTCCACAGCAGCATGTCGTCGCCCGGCCGCTTGTACGGTACGCGCCGGGCCAGCTTGAAGAACCCGCCGGACGGCCAGCGGCTGTCCTTCAGCACCACGAGCGCCGACAGCAGGGGCAGTGATCCGTCCGGGCTTTCCCGGACCGAGGCGTCCTCCAAGAGGTAGGGCATGGGGCCCTCGTGGGTGGGGACGTGGTGACCGAGCCGTGCCAGTTCGCTGCTCAGGTCGCCGTACGGAATGGGCGCCGCGCCCCGGCGTGCCCGCGAACGCAGGATCTCGATCACGGCGTCGAGAGCCTGCTCGTACTCCAGCGTGCCCTTCTGCATGTGCCCTCCCGGCCTCGGACTCCGACGACTGTCGAACCTAGGCCACCGCCGGTGCGAGCGTTGCTCGAATGCGCGAAGTGAACATGCGCCCCTTGTGAACTGAGTGCATGGGTCTCATGCTGGTGGCGATCGACCGCCGTCCGCCCTCTCGGCGGGTAGGCGCGCGTGGCCGGGGGGAATGCGTGAACGGGTGGGCGCGGCCAGGCAGCACGTGCGCTTCCAGTTCCGCAGCGAGGGCACCGGTTGCCGGGCGCAGCGACGCGGCAGGCCAGGAAGGAACGGTCGGCCCCGAGTTGCTGCCGGCCCAACAACGCGTCGGCTCGAATCCGCCCCGAACCATGAGGAACTGGTGTCTGCCCGGACGTCATCTCCACGTCGGCGCAAGGGAAGCGGGCCCCGGCCCTGTCCGGGGCCGGCACCTCGCTCTCCTGTCATCGGAGGAGCTCGGCCCCGCCCAGCGATCGCCGCGCGCCCCGACCACCCACAACTGCGAGAAACGACTTCAGGAGCGGGCGATGGACAACGAGATTCAGCTGATCAGTGACGATGACGGACTGATGGTCATCGGGAACGCGGCGGATGTCGACCGCTTCCTCATCTCGGAGGGACTGTCGTCGCCGAAGGATCTCGGACCGAAATGGCTCAAGTCCGTCTTCGGTGCCGGGGCCGCAGTCGCGCAGGCAGGTTCGGAGTTCGCCGCGGAGTCCGGTCGCTGGGTGAAGCTGACTCCGAAGTCGGCACAACTCGTCAAGAAGTACGGGCTGCGGGAAAGCTCCAAGACCGGTTTCAGCACAGGTGTGGTGAAGGGACAGAAGGGCCAGATCAGGGGATTCGTTGAGTTCGTGAAAGGACCCCGGTCCTTTCTGACCAACCCGGCGGCTCTCGCCAATGCCGCGAAGCTCATGTCGCAGGTTGCGATGCAGCAGAGCATGGACGAGATCACGGACTACCTCGCCACGATCGACGCGAAGGTCGACGACGTGTTGCGCGCCCAGAAGGACACTGTGCTGTCCCGCATGATCGGTGTGGGCATCGTCGTCGACGAAACCATGACCATCCGCGAGAAGAGGGGCAGGGTCGACGAGACCATGTGGTCGAAGGTGCAGGACGCACCGACGGCGGTCGCGGAGACCCAGGTGTACGCCTTGCGTCAACTCGACGCGATCGCGGAGAAGATGGAGCGGCAGTCCAAGATCGGTGATCTCGCCGTGACGGTCAGGGAAGCCGAGTCCCCGGTTCAGGAGTGGCTCGCCGTTCTGGCTCGCTGCTTCCAACTGCAGGACGCGATCGCCGTGCTCGAACTCGACCGGGTGCTGGACGCGTCCCCGGAGGAACTGGACGGTCACCGCCTCGGACTGAAGGCCGCCCGGCAGGACCGGCAGGAACTCATCTCGCGGAGCACCGAGCGTCTGATGGCGCGGATGGATGCGGTTGCCGGCACGGCCAACGCCAAAGTGCTGCTGCACCCGGCCAAGTCCCCGGCTGTGGTCCAGTCGAGCAACCAGATGGCGATCGGCGTCCATGACTTCCACGGGCGGCTCGGGATCGAGTCCGGACGCCGGTCGTCGGAGGCGAGACGATGGGTGGACGCGGCTGCCGAGGCGAGGGACAAGGCGCTTGAGACAGGATCGAGGGGCGTCGATGCCGCCAGAAGTCGCGGCAAGGTGACCCTCGACCGGGCCGGTTCGGTCAAGGGCAAGCTCTCCAGCGGGATCGCCGAGCGAGTGCGTCGTCGGCGCGGGGACGGGGAGGGAGGCGACGAGGAAGGCTGAGTAGCCGCCGGAATCGCAATGCACCCAGTCAGCCGTCGAGATGGCGGCCACTCGCCGCCGGCTGGTGAGCCGACCGGACACACCGGCGGGGAAGAAGAAGGGCGCGCCCGCGTCAGGAGGCGTCCTCGCTCCGGGGAGGCAATGGATACCGGAAGGTGCCTTCGTGGGCGATTCCGAGGGCGACGGGGGACTCGTAGGCGTCCACTTGGGGCAGACCGGACAGCGGGTGGCCCTCCGGTGACTTTCGCGTGGGACATGAGGGGCGCAGAGATGGCTTGGGCCGTGACCGAAGAGGACAACCGCAAGGTACAAACTGCCGTCCTGGGCGGATCCCAGGGGCATCGGCCCGTTTTCCTTCCCTTCGAAAGGGATGACGCCGACCGTCTCCGGCAGCTCCACGGTCCCGACGCGTTCAGCTGTGGTGCCCTCCTGGGAGGCTGCGGCCAGGTGCTGACTCTGCGCGCCTGCGGTGACCGGAAATCCCACTTCGCTCACCGCCCGCCCGTACGGTGCCGTCGTACCGCCGTGGGGGAGAGCAGCGCGGACCACCTGTACATCGGAGAGGCGCTCGCCCACTGGCTGCGCGGGCAGGGCCAGCCGAACGTCATGGTCGCGTACGTCCAGCAGGCTCATGCCCGCAGTGACTCGATCGAGATCCGGTTCGGCCCGAAAGGGCGGCGCCGCCTGCTGCACGTACAGATGGTCCGCCGCTCCTTCACCGAGTGGAAGGACGACAGAAGGAAACTCGAAGCCGCGTCCGGCGGGTGCCCGACGATTCGAACGTACGGGCCGGAGAGCGAACTCTCCCCGTACGAGGTACAGGCTGCCGGATACGCACTGCGCTTCCGGTGCGAGACGCGTGAGGCCACGCGTGAGGTGTCGATCGGTACGCAGTCGCCTGATCACCAGGTTCAGTGGACGATTCTCGAACGGTGCCGCCTCAGCGCCCTGGGACTCGTGACGCCGTCCCTCGAAGCGGCTCCCGCGGGTGACATTCTGCGTCTCAAGAGAGCGGAGGGGACGGAGACGTCGGCGCCTCGCCCGCGGCGACAGGCAACTGACCGGGGCAAGGTGCGCGGGCGGGAACAGAAGCCGCCGGCCACCGCTTCCCCACCACAGGAGACAGCCGAGGCCGCACTCGACGAACTTCTCGATCCTCGGGTGGAGGCCGCGCGGGCAGGGCTCCCGCCAGTCGTCGACGATCTCCTCCACCGCTTCACCACCGCAGGGTTCGGCCTTGTGCTGGTCGGCGCCGCAGTGCGCCACGCGTTGACGGGGAGCGTCGGGCACGAACTCGACTTCGTCACGGACTCCCACACGCAACAGGTACGGCAGATCATTCACGGCTGGGGAGACGAGGTCCGGGTACACCGAGCCGGCACACCCGGTGCCGTGAGCCTGCGCAAGCGGCTGGGCGCCGACAGCTACACCATACGGATCACCGCATGTCCGGCACCGTCGCGCAACCGGCCCTCCGGATCGCGACGTGCGGAACACGAGAAGGCGTTGGAGGCATACCTGCGGCGCAGTGATTTCACCATCGACGCCATGGCCCTCGGCCTGTCGCACGTGATCCTGACGGATCCCTTCGGTGGCCTTCGGGACCTGGAGCGGCGCGTGCTGCGCACGCCGCGCGCACCTACGGCGTCGATCGCCCATGACCCGCCGCTGATGCTTCGAGTGGTTCGCGGTGCGGCCCGACTCGGCTTCGAGCCGGTATCGGAGCTGAGGGACGCGATGCGCACCATGGCGCGACGGGTCACCGAGGTCCCCGCCGAACACGTGCGGGAGGAGCTCACCGCCACCATGCTCGCGGCCCGGCCGAGCACCGGTCTGCGCCTGTTGGTCGACACGCGACTCGCCGAACACGTCCTGCCGGAGCTGCCGGCCCTGCGGTTCGAAAGCGCCGGACATCACCGTCACAAGGACATCTACGAGCACACACTGAAGGTCCTCGACCAGGCCCTCGCCCTCGAAACAGAAGGGTCCGACCTGACACTGCGGTGGGCGGCGTTGCTCCACGACATCGGTATGCCACGCACGCGCCAGACCGGACGGAACGGTCACGTCTCCTTTCACCACCACGAAGTGGTGGGCGGCAAGATGGCCCGCAAGCGCCTACGTGCCCTGGCGTATCCGGAGCAACTGATCGAGGACGTCGTCCGATTGGTGGAGCTGCATGTCCGGTTCCACGGCTATGTCGACGGGCGGTGGACCGACCCGGCTGTGCGTCGCTACGTTCGCGACGCCGGCCCGCTGCTCGACCGGCTGCACCAGCTGACCCGTGCCGACTGCACCACGCGCGACCAACGAAAGGCGAATGTGCTCGCGCGTGCCTACGACTCCCTGGTGGAGCGCATCGAGCACCTGGCGGTCGAGGACGAACGGCAGTCCGCTCGCCCGGACCTCAACGGCCACCAGATCATGGAGATTCTCGGCATCCGTCCCGGGGCCGAACTCGGAAGAGCCTATGAATACATGAGGGACCTCCGCATCGAGAAAGGCCCTATGGATTTCGAGAAGGCCAGGGACGCGCTGCTGGAATGGCGAGCCCGGCGTGACCGCTGACTCCGCCGGCCAGCGGGCCGGCAGGCTGAGCCAGGGCACTCGTACGGCACGAGGTGCCCGCATACCCGCCGCGCGGTTGAGGCGAGCGGTCGCGGACGGGGATCAATCCGGCCCGCACAGAGGCTAGTTCTCCAACCGGACCGGCATCAGGAGCGAGAAGGCGCTCTCGTCGTCGGGCCGGCGGACCGCGAGCGGTGCCGTGGGCGCGCCCAGCTCCAGGACCAGCTCGTCCCGGGCTCCGGCGGTGAGTGCGTGCAGCAGGAACTCGCGGTTGACAGCCACGTTGTTCTGGTCGTCGTCACCGTCGTCGCAGACGATCACGGACCCGGCCTCCGTCATCCTGAGCACACTGAGGTCGTACGGCTCGCCGTCCTGTTCACGTGTCTCGCTCGCGCGGGCCGGACCGGTCTCCAGGGCCTGCCTGAAGGTCGCTGTATCGACGTGGGCCCGGCGACCGGCCGGGAGGTGGACGAGGCGACGGTAGTCGGGGAACTCGTGGCCGAGGCTCTGGCCGGATGTCTGCCGGTCACCGGTCTCCAGCGTGACGCGGTCACCGTCCACCACGAACCGGGCGGGCTCCTCGCCGGTCAGCAACGCCCGCATCGCATCAGCGAGCGGAAGGGGCACGACCACCTGCGTACGAGGCCCGCCGTGCCCGGTCGTGGGTGTTTGCGCGACAGCCATCCGGTAGCGATCGGTGGCCACCACGTGGAGTTGCTCTCCCTCGACGTCGAACAGGATTCCGCCGAGCATCGGCAATTCCACATCGGTACCGGCGGCGAAACGGACCGCGTCCAGCGCGGCGGCCAGCTTCGGCGCGGGAACGGACAACCGGGCGGTGGCGGTGGCGGTGTGGAGCGAGGTCATGGGGTCTGTCTCCCTGTGGTCGAGTAGGGCTCGGAGCGTGGAGAACTCGCTGCGGGCATCGGACAGCCCCAGCTCCAGGCGGCGCAGGTGCGCCTGAAGGAGACCGCGCACCAGGTCCGCGTCCGCGCCGGCCCAGCCGGCCAGCACGAGCCGGATGTCGGCCAGCGGCATGCCCGCCCGGCGCAGCCGGGCCAGCAGTCGGGCCTCTTCCAACTGCTCGGGCTCGTACCAGCGGTAGCCGCTTACCGGGTCCACCCAGGCGGGGACCAGCACACCGGCACGGTCGTAGAACCGCAGCGCACTCACGCTCAGTCCGCCGTCCCGGGCCATCTCCCCGATACTGCGCATCTCGTTCTCCACACCTGGAACTCTGAGCCCTCGACAAGGTCGAGGGTCAACCTCGGCCACGGCCCGGTTCCGTCCCATGACCGCCCCCGGCCTCGACCGGCCTGACAGGAAAGTACGGGCACAGTGTCCCCTCCGCGCAGGATGCGGTGACTCGCAGCCGGTGTCGTGTCAGCCGGCAAGCCGGTCAGATCCCGGAGAAGTCCGGGGCCCAGGTGAGGCGTAGGCCCACGCTGTCGGTCAGTGCGGTCCAACGGGCCGCTGACGGGCGTTTCTCCAGCACCAGGACCGGATGGATGACGGTGCTCGGGCACGCGCTCCGGAGCTGGTGGGCGTAGTCGAGGATCTGCCCGACGCCCAAACGGATCTGCTGGTCCTCGCGCGCCCCGGTGAGGCTTTTGACCTCGGCGACGAAGATGTCTTCACCGCGTGACCACCCGGCGTCGAATTCCGGAGCGCCCGAAGCGTACGTACACGCCTCGATGCCCTGGTGGGACAGATGCGCGATGAGTGCTCCGACCGTCGCCTCGTGCACCGCGGTCGCCTCGTCGAGACGGCTGAGGTCCAGGGTGAGATCACCCAAGGCGCGTCGGCCGGTCCTCCGCACCCGGAGGGGGCCGCCGAGAATGGGTGCTTCGATCGGAGCGGCTGCGACGGGACGAACGCGTCCCGTGCGTGCCCTTCTCAGCTCCAGGCACGGTGCGGGACGCCTCCGTAGCAGTTTCGAGAAGCCGTCCCCGTCCACGACGCAGACGTGCCGCCCCCGTCTGCGCTCGGCCTCGGCTTCCACGAGCGTGCTGCTGTAGGTGCGACGGTCGTCGGTCACGACCTTGCTGGCCAGATCGCCGTAGACGACGAGGGTGACCTTCCTCGAGAAGTCGGTCTTGGGGGTCGCGTCCTGTTGCCTGGCTCTCTCGGCGCAGCGGGTTCTGACCGTCCACTCGCCGTCGACGAGAACACGACCCGTGAAGCAGATCGTCTGCCCATTGAGCCTGCGAACAGTTCCTCGGCACGGTCGGCCCGACACAGCTGCCCCTCCCTCAGTCGTCGTCCGGCGACAGCCAGCCGATGTGACGCAGTACGGGCACAATCCGGAAGCGGACGAAGGCGACCACCGGTGTCTCGTCATCCCCGCCTGGAAAGAACAAAGCGTGCTGGAGGAGCTTTTCGTGCTGTGGATCGGCCAGGTCCACAGTCGGCAGATCCGGTCGGTCGAACGCGGCCTCCAACCTGACCCCCTCCCGAGCGGTCAGCTCTCCGAGACGGTGCAGTCCCACGGCGTTCGCGAGGGCCAGTGTGGTGAGGGACTTCTTGATCCGTGGCCTGCCATGCGCGTCGACGTACGTGGGGAACACCATGATGCGCAGTTCCCCAGACCTTGCAGAGGGGCATATTCCGGAGCGCAATCGGTTGTGCAGATTGGAGAGGGCCGCCGGCATCTCGGGGACGACCGTGGGCTTGTGGAGCACCAGATCGCGTTCGCCGTTCACCCAGTGGTTGTCGTGCACCGTCAGGGAGGGCTGCCGGGGGAGATGCAACTCCCACTCGACGGCGCGCGCTGTGGACATTTCTCCGGAACAGGTTGTTCCGTTCTTGGTGAGGCCCCTTCCGGTGTTCCGGGCCAGCGTGAGGTCGTTCAGTAACCGCACGGGTGATGCCTCCTTCGAGAAATCCCGACACGCATTCAGCCCCGCCGCGCCAGATCCAGCGCCGCCACCCCCACGAACCAGTCCAGCACCTCGCAGATCTCGTCACCGTGCTCCGCGAAGACCCTGACCGGGAAGGACGGACGCAGCTCCAGCTTCGCCTCGGGCAGGTCGATGCCGTCGATCTTGTTCAGGCGGTTCAGGAGCTCCCGGCGCTGCTCCGTGTCGTCGAAGGGGCTGCGGGTCTTCAGGTACTGGAAGACCACCTCGACCGTTCCGCTGACGGGGTAGATGCCGACCGGCCACATCAGGTGCGGCCGACGGCTGGTCCCGAGGTCCAGCGTAGGGAAGCAGCTCGTCTCCTCGTACCGGCCGTACGTCACGTGGCCGCCCTGGCGGCGCCAGAAGTCGAGGGCCGCCACGACTCCGGCGTACGCGGCAGGCCAGTTCTCCCGCAACTGCGCACGGAACCGCTCGGCCGCCGCCGCGTCCTCCCCCTCGGGGAGCGGGTCGTGCGCGGCGGGCTGCGTCACGTCCCTGCCCAGCAGGGTGGCAAGCTCGGCGGCGGACAGGCGCTGGGAAGGATGGGCCCGCCCGAGAGAGTCGAAGCGCACTCCTTCGCTCGCCAGCAGCTCCTGCGGCGGCGGCCGGTCACTGCCGTCCGCCCAGCGGAACGAGGGGGAGACCCTGCCCTCCACGGTGAGCACCCGGTAGGCACCGAGGACGCTCGTATTGGCACCCAGGTAGGCCCCGACGGGCACCGGGTGGCTGCCGATCAGCTCCGCGACGTCGCCGTACGTCGTCCAGGTGCCGCTCGGCATCGCCACCAGAGCGGCCCGCAGCTCGACCCAGCCCGGCGATTCCTCACCGGTCGGCTTGACGCCTCCGATCGGACCGGGCCACAGTTCCACGGCGCGGTCGGCCAGACGGTCGGCACGTTCCAGGATCTGTGCTTTGCCCCAGCGCTGTGCCGAGGAGATCTCGAGGTTCATACGCAGGGCACTGGAGTCGAGGATCTGTTGCTTGCGTTCGAAGGGGTGATTGGAAAGTTTGGAGTTGTCACCGGTCAGCGTCAGGTTCCCGAGCGTGTGCACCAGCAGGTCGTGCAGTTCCTGCGGAGTCTGGTTCGGCTCCGTTTCCTCGGCGAGCAGCTCGAACCACGCTGGAGCGGGGCGTTGTGGCAGGACGTGCTCCACACTGAGGGACGCCTTGGCGAAGTCCACGGGCTCGGAGGCGGCGTAGCTCTCCTCCAGGCGGCGCAGGATATAGCTGCGCTGGGGAGGGCGCCCGGACCAGTAGAACGGCTTGGTGCGGACCGCCTCGCGCAGTTCTTCGTCGCTCGGCCAACGCCGCCGTCGGCCGGACAGGAACCGCCTCACCGCCTCGGCGGCCGGTCGGTCGGTCTCGAGCTCCTTCGGCGCTTCCATGAAGATACGGTTGAGGTTGGTGGTCGGCGTCTGGCAGATCAGGCGTCGTACCAGATAGGACTCGACGTAGTGCAGCGCCCGGGCGGCGTCGTCCGGCGTCGTCCTGCCGGCGTCGAGAAGGTCCAGCAGGTGCAGGGTGAGCGGGTAGTGCGTCTGGCCACCCCAGGCGGCCAGACGCTCGAGGACCGCCCGAAGGGCGGGGGACCGCTCACGCGTGGGTTCGATGATCCGCAGGAATCGCCCAGCCCGCTCGGCGAGTTGCTCGATCTCGTGCTGTAGCGCGCCCTCGTCGCCGGCCAACGGCTGGAGCCGTTTCTGCTGCTCGCGGTAGATCTCACTCTGCTTGGTCTTGTAGTGGCCGCGTACCACCAGGTCGAGCCAGACCAGGAGTTCGAGGTTCTTCGGGCCGAGGCTCTGCTGCATGGGCAGCCACAGTTCCTGGTAGATCCGCTCGCCTCGCTTGGGCAGCAGCATGAACACGTAGTTGCGCAACAGGTCACTCTGACTGAGTCCGACACCCGTGTTGTTGATCGACTCGAAGATCCGGTACACGTTGTCGCCCGGCTCGGCGGTGATCTCCACGATCGAGAGCAGGTCCTTGAGCGCCGTCTCGACCGTGGCGGTCCACTGCGCGTCGCCCGCCTCGTGACCTCCGGTGAGCGCACCGCGGAAGAACCGGTAGGCAGCCCCGATGTTGTCGCCGCCACCGGCGTCCGCCCGGGACTGGACACAGGCGGTGTACGCGTCCCGGTCCGCCTGCGTGGGCAGCAACCGGTAGTGGTCCGCGCCCTCGTGAAACTCGTTGACCAGTATCTGGCGGTGCACCCGGTCCACCCCGCGCGCGTCACCCGTTTCCTTCAGGTGGTCGCGCAGCGCGGTGAACGCCAGCATCAGCGTGGTCAACCGCTGCTGTCCGTCCACCACCAGCCATCTCTGCACTCCGCCCGCCTGGATCTGACCTGGTGCGAGCACCACGGAGCCGAGGAAGTGCGGCGCGGCCGGCTCGCCGGTCAGGTGCTGGTCGACGAGTTCCCCGACGTCCTCCCACAGCCGCTGAAGCTGTTCCCTGCCCCAGCTGTACGTGCGCTGATAGAGCGGCACCTGGAACTGCTTGTCCCCTTGGACGAGCTTCAGGAAGGTGATCTCCTGGGCGCGCATGCGCCTCCTTTCCCTACGGCGTCCCTGACGGGTGCACAGGCCAAGCCCGTACGCATCCGATGCCTCGCGGGTCGGGGCAATTGCCCGATGAATCTATGCCTTCTCAGGCGTCGCTGTCCGCCGATGTCAAGGACGAACGGCTGGAGATGCGCGGCATCGTCTCGTTGGGGGAGCGGCGCAGCAGCTTGATGGTGCGGCCCTCGACCCACGCGTTCCACGCCTTGAGGTAGTAGAGCAGATGCTCGCGTGAGTCGTCGCGGCGTCGGTGCGCGTTGCCCAGGGCCAGGTTGAGCATGGTGTTGCGCAGCGTCAGACGCGGGTCGCCCGGCTCAAGGCGGGCACCGGTGACGACCCCCGCCTCCCAGGATGACTGGTCGATATCGGGCCGTGCCTCGCTGGTGACGTACCAGCCGATCGTCGCGGCCGTGACGGTGATACGGCACCCCCGGTTCAGCGCGATGCCGTGGTGCAGGGCGTCGCGGACACCGGGGTGTTCACCGAGCAGGTTCAGGAGCTGGTCGTTGCTCGTGACCGACGATCCGCCGCTCCAAGCGGAGTTGGGGGCATTGCGGTACAGGTGCAGTCCGCGCAGGGCTGCCGCCAGGTGGGTCGCGTTGGTCTCGCCCGCGAGGGCCAGCGCGTCCCGGCCGGTGCGCTTACGGCCCGTGTCCATCACGGTGAACGCGGTGCGCGGCACACCGTGCGTGACGGTCAGCGGCACGGTGACTCCGGCCTTGACGATGGCGGCCAGGCGGTGCTGTCCGTCGATGAGAACGTCATCCTCGTCGAAGGCGATGCCCTGGTGCGTCAGCTGCCATTCTCCGCGCTGGATCTGACCGGCCAACTGCTGCACTGTGCTCTTGCTGAGCGGCCGGTTGCTGGTGTTGCGGGTGAGCCACTGCGCCGCCAATTGGGGTGACACGTCGACCACTTGCATGTGCATGGCACTTTGCCCTTCCCTGAGGTGTCGTCCGTGACAGCCTGTCGTTACTTGTGAACTAAGTCAACGGCTATGCCGGAAGAGTGTCGGACTCGAAGGCGCTGTCCAAGTCGGTCGGTGCCGTCCATGGCCACCCGCTGAGGGTGATCTGCGCGGGTGGGAGTCATGGGGGGATGCGTGTCCGGGTTGCTGGTACGCTCGCCATGTGTGCTCAGTTCACATGCGAGTTCGTGCGTCGGGGGGCGCTCTGTGATCGGGCTCGTGGTGGTCGGGGCTGGATGACCGGACGGGCCACCGGATGGCCCTCAGGAGCAGTGGTGGGGTGGGCGTGTGAGTCAGGAAGAGCGCGGGCTGAGTGAAGGTCCGCGGCCGGTCGGTTCTGTCTACCAGTACGACGACGGCCTGTATGTGCGGGTGGATGACGTCGTGCCTTACCTGCTGGCAGACGCCGACGACAGTCACGGGTACCGGCAGGGTGACGACCTGGTGCGCTGCACCCTGTACCTGAGCAACGGTACCGGGGGGCCGTTCGACGTCGGCGGTGTCACCCTGTTGGTGCGGGGAGGGCCGTACGGCAAGACGGGCCGTCAGGTGCAGGACTACCGTAGTGACGTGCTCGACGACGAGCTCGAGGGCACCCTGCGTACGGGGCGCAGGGTCTCCGTCACGTGGGCCTACAGCATTCCGGCCGGCACCGCCGGTGACCTGGACATCGAGGTCCGTTTCCCGGCGCGCGACCGGGGGAGCGTCACGTTCAGCACGGCGCCGGCCGCAGCTGCGGTGGTCGGCGAGCGCCCCATGCCGGTGGCGTTCGACCAGTCCGTACTGTTCGGTGAGCGGCAGCAGTCGCTGTTCGCGGAGCCGGACGAGGCCCCGGAGCCCGTGACCGGGGCCGGGCACGCGGTCGCGGGTGGACGGCGGGCGACCGCGCCGGCCGCACTCGACGTCGTCCCGGCACAGCCGACCGGCCCCGGGCGTCAGGCCGCCCGGTCACTGGTCCCGGAGGTCTCCGCCGGTGATCTGGATGCCGCTCGCGTCCGCCAGATCTTCCGGTTCCTCGCAGAGGCCGAGGAGTCGAAGACCCGCCCCGTGCGCACGCTCGACGGGGCGGCCGGCACCGTGTGGTTCGACGAGTTGCCGGGCGACGACGGCGTCGAGGTGATGATCGACGGCGCTCTCGCGGGGGACGACCCGGCCTGGCTGACCGTCGCCCGCCCCGAACGCGAGGACGCGCCACACCCCAAGGCTCTGCTCGCGCCCTGGGTGGACGAGACCCGTATCCGTGACTTCAAGGAGCCTCGCGCCCCGCACCTGCGCCGGCATATCGAACCCGAGTTCCCCGACTGGTCGCGGGGCATCCCGCTCGACAAGACCTACCACGAGCTGGACGAACACCCCCAGCGCGAGAAGATCGAGAAGCTGTACGCCGCCTGGGAGCAGGAATGGCTCGCCTGGGCGGAACGGCGCCGCGCGATCGACCCCGTGGTCAGGCTGTACGACCGGCTGCACAAGATGCACGAGGACGCCGCGGGACTCGGTGAGGCGTACGAACTCGTGCTGGGGCTGGGCCGGCTCACCTGGCAGACGACCGCCGGGCAGCGGGTGGAACGGCACCTCATCACGCACCGAGCCACCATTCAGCTCGACCCGTCCACCGGCACGCTCACCGCCGCACCCGACCCCACCGGCGCGGGCCTGGAACTCGAAGAAGGCATGCTCGAAGGGGCCCAGCACGTGCCGGGCGCCGTACGCGAGACGATCGTCGAGGTGCTGGAAGGCGCCTCCGACGTGACCGACCCCGAACACCTCGACGCCGTACACACCGCCCTGCGCAGCTGGGTCAACGCCGCCCACAGCGCCGGAAGTTATGCGCCGGCCGTCGAGCGAGCCAAGCCGCGCAGCCTCGACATCCCGCAGGTGGGACTCACCCCCGCACTCGTCCTGCGTGAGCGCAGCCGCCGCTCCACCATGGACGCTCTCAAGGCCATCGCGCGGCAGGTCGACGCAGGTACGCCGCCCACCGCACTGCTCGGCTACATCGCGGGCCGGGACGGCGCGCTGACCGCGGCGGACCTCGCGGTGGCGGAGGACGACGGAACGCCGCGAGGCGGCGACGAGATGTACTTCGCGCTGCCCGCCAACGAGGAGCAGCGCACGATCGCCGAACGCCTGCGCGCCAACCGGCTCGTCGTGGTCCAGGGACCGCCCGGCACCGGCAAGACGCACACCATCGCCAACCTGGTCACCGACCTGCTCGCCCAGGGCAAGCGAGTCCTCATCACCAGCCACACGCCGCGCGCCCTGCGCGTGCTGCGGGACAAGCTGCCGGAGTCGGTGCGCGACCTGTGCGTGAGCCGCACCGAGGACGGCGCAGCCGCCCAGCGGGAGCTGGAGGCGTCCGTGCAGCGGATCCTCGGTGAGTACGCGGGCTACGACGAGAAGGCATCCAGCAAGGGGATCCGTACCCTCCAGGCGCGCCTCGCCCAGGCCCGTGCCGCTCAGCAGGCCATGCTGCGCGACCTCGCCGTACTGCGCGAACAGGAGACCCACCGCTTCGAGGCGGAGATCGGCGACTACTCCGGCAGCCTGCAGGAGATCGCCGAACGCCTCACCGCAGAGGCGGAACGGTACGACTGGCTGGGCCCGGTCCCGCAGGAACAACCCGCCCTGAGCGCCGACGAAGTCCTGCGCCTGCTGCACACCACCCGTGCGTACACCCCGCACCACCAGGCGCTTGCGGCCGAGGTGCCCGGCCCCTCCGAACTGCCGGGCCCCGGCGACTTCGAGGAGGCCGTGCGCATCGTACGGTCGGCCGAGGAAGCACACACGGCCGCGCGCCAGGACCCGTTGTGCGCGCAGTACGACACGGCCGTGAGGAGCCTCGGCGAGGGGGAACAGCAGAGGCTGTCCTCGGCGCTCGACGCCTTCTCCACCACCCGTGCCCGCGCCGCGGCTCTCGCCGCCGCGGCCGGTGACTGGGCCGCAGCGCTCCTGAGGCAGGTGACCGAGGGGCAGGACTGGCAGGCACGCAGCCGGCGGGCCGCCGTCACCGAGACCCTGGCGGCCGTCGACAGCTCGCTCGCCATCCTGGGCACGGCCATGGTCAGCGGCCTGGAGCAGTACGGCCCGGCCACGGCGCTCGCGCAGGTCACCGCACTGCACGACGGTCTCGGTCAGGGACAGAAGCTGCGCGGCCCCCTCGGCATGCGCTCCAAGCTGGCGAAGACGGCCGGCGCGTTCGTGGAGAACGTACGGGTCGACGGCCGGGCGCCGGAGGACGTCCCGACGTCGGCCGTCGTCCTCGCCCGCGTCCAGCTCGAACTGCGCCTGGCCCAGGTGGAGTCCGAGTGGGGCACGCCCGTCGCCGCCTGGCAGGGACACGGACCGCGCCTCGCTCGGCTGCGGCAGGACGCGGAGGTGCTGGACGCACTGCTCGCCGTCGTAGGCGCCCGCACTGACGTCCTGACCGCCGCGGCCACCTCACCGGCACTCGCGGTCGCCACCTGGCACGACCCGTCCGTCGAGAACGCCGTACGCACCCTGCTGCGTGCGTCGACCACCCTGCGCGCGGCCGAACAGTCGCGCAAGGTCATCGCGGACACCGAGGAGCTGCTGCGCGCTTGGGGCGACCGGGCCGGTGTGTCGCCGGCCGTCGTGCGCGCACTCGGCACGGTCCGCGACCGTGACCCCGACGGCTACCGCGCGTTCAGCGACGAGATGGCCGAGGTGCGCGAGGCGGCCCGGCTGCGGGCCGAACAGGACACGGCCCGCGCTCGTGTCCGCGAGGCGTTCCCGGCCCTCGCCGAGCGGATCACCGCCACACACGAGGACAGCGCCTGGGACGCCCGGCTGCCCTCGCTCGCCGAGGCCTGGGCCTGGTCCGCTTGGCGCGACCGCATGGAGGGGCTGACCGACCCAGAGGCCGAGCGAACCCTGCGCCGACGGCTGACGGAGGCTGACGACGAGGCCCGCATCATGCTCGCGCGGCTCGCCGCCGCCCGCGCCTGGCACCGCTGCCTCGGCCTGCTCACCGGCGACCAGTCCCGGGCACTCAGCGCCTACCAGCAGGCCGCACGCCGCATCAAGGGCAAGTACCAGCACCGCTATCGGCGCGACGCACAGGCCGCCCTGCGCAAGGCGCAGACGGCGGTGCCAGCCTGGATCATGCCTCTGCACCAGGTCGCCGAGACCGTACCCATGGACCGGCCGGGTCTGTTCGACGTCGTCATCGTCGACGAGGCCAGCCAGTCCGGTCTGGAGGCCATGCTGCTGAGCTGGCTCGCCGACCGGATGGTCGTCGTCGGCGACAGCAAGCAGGTCAGTCCGTCCAACGTCGGCCTCAAGCAGGACGAGTACTTCCACCTCAGGGATCGACTGCTCACCGCGCTGGAACCGGACGTCCGCAGCCTGTTCGGCCCCGAGTCCAGCTTCTTCGACCTCACGGAAGCGCTCTCGGCGGGCCGCGGCACGCTCATGCTCAAGGAGCACTTCCGGTGCATGCCGGAGATCATCTCCTTCTCCAACGACCTCTGCTACAACCGTGATCTGCTGCCCCTGAGGCAGTACGGCGCGGACCGGCTGCCCCCGGTCCGCACGGTGTACGTCGAGAACGGCGAAGCCGTCGGTACCAATACCCGGCTGACCAACGTCGCCGAGGCCGAGGCCCTTGTCGACGCGATCGTGCGCTGTTGTGCCGACCCCGCCTACGACGGGAAGACCATGGGCGTCATCAGCCTCCGCGCGAGCAAGGGGCACCTGGCGGAACTGGAGAACCTGCTCGCCGAGCGCCTCGACTACGAGCAGCGCGAGGAGAGGCGCATCCGGGTCGGGGACGCCGAGGACTTCCAGGGCGACGAGCGGCACATCATGTTCATCTCGTTCGTCAACTCCGCGACCACGGCTGCCGGAGCGGTCCCGGGCGGTTTCAACGGCAAGACCTACGAGCAGCGCATCAACGTGGCGGCCTCACGTGCCCAGGATCAGGTGTGGGTGTTCCACAGCGCGCGGGTCGAACAGTTCCACGAGAACGATCTGCGCCGGCGGTGGCTGGACCAGCTCACCCGTCCCGCGGAGGAGGACGTCGTCGCGGTCGAGGGTGAGGTCCTGCCCGACGTCCGGCACGAGGCGTTCGACAGCCTGTTCCAGCAGCAGGTGTACCTGGAACTGACGGCACGGGGTCACCGGGTCCGTCCGGGATACATGGTGGGCCGCCACACGATCGACCTGGTCGTGGAGGGAGGGACGCGGCGGCTGGCGGTCGCCTGCGACGGTGACACCTTCGCCGAGGGGGAGGACGCCTCCACCGCGGCCGCCAGACAGCGCGACCTGGAACGCGTCGACTGGACGTTCGTCCGGATCCGGGGCAGTCGCTTCCACCTCGACCGCGAGCAGGCGCTGGCCCCGCTGTGGTCCGAGCTGAAGCGGCTGGGAATCGAACCGGTCGTGCGGGAGCCGGAGCACTCCGGTGCCGCCGCCGGCGCCGCGACCGGCGGAGAGACAGCGGCCCGCGGTGACGCGGCGACTGACGGTGACGCGGCCGAGGCGGAGCACGTGGCCGAGGCCGGTCGCCTTGCCGGCGTGGGTCACGCGGCCGGTGACGACGTGGTGTCCGAGCCGCAGGGCGCATCGGGCCATGAGGCGGGGAGCCGGGACACGGCGCGGGCGCAAGCGCCGACCGGAACGGCGTTCCCTCTCGGAGCGGTACCCGAGTCCAGGGCCACGGACCCGCGCGAGTCCCTTCGTGATCAGCCCCGAGGGGCGACGCCTGCTCCAACGCGGTCGCGTGCCTCGACCGCTGACAGCGGGGCCGCTCCCACACGCACGGCTGGGGCGATGGTGCCTGATGCAGCGCGTGCCGTACGGCCGACGGGCCCGGCCCGATCGGTGGGGCGCGTCGTACCGCCCGCGGGCTCGACGCCGTCGGCCAAGGCCGCCCCGACCGCGCCGAGTGCTGCGCCGGTGCGGGAGATCCCCGCCCCGGCCTTCCAGCGGCTGGTGCGCGAGGCGCAGCAGTTGCAGGCGGCAGTCGACGCTCCTCCTGAGACCCCCGAAGGAGCGGAAGCGGCCCAGCTCGTCTTCCTCAGGAAGACCCAGGCCGAGCAGCGCGACCGGCGCACCAGGCGCCTCGCCTTCCTGCGAACCTTCCTCGACGCCGTCAGCGTTGGACGGGAAGGGGCTGTCCCCGACGTCGTGATCCCGGGTGCGCTGCTTCGCCTGGAGTTCGACGGTCAGGTGGACGAGGACACCCTGTACACGATTGCCGAACTGCCCACCGAGGAGGCGGACATCGTCTCTCCGTCTTCTCCTCTCGGCCACGCGCTGACGTGGCAGCCGACAGGACGCGAGATCTCGTACGACGCGTCCCAGGGCAAGACGCGTACGGTCGTGGTGCGGGAGATCCGCGTCTGACCGCGGCCACGGCGCCTTGAGAAAATGGGCCCTGTCCCGCGGACCCACCCTTCAGTCCGCGGGACAGGGCCCGGTGCGGCTCAGCCGGTGACCGGGTCCAGCATGCGGCTCCGCTCGCCGCTCCAGGAGATCGCCAGCGCGTCGCGCGCCCGAGTACAGGCCACGAAGAGCAGACAGTGCTCGGCCAGAAGATCCGAACGGTGCTGCACTGCGTCCTCGTCGGCCGGCGTCACCTGCGGAGCGAACGGCAGCACTTTGGACGTCACGCCGACGACGGCCACACAACGGAACTCCAGCCCCTTCATGGCGTGCATCGTCGCCACGCGCACACCCGACACCGTCGGCCCCGGGTCGTCCTTGACCGCGACGGCGGGAACGCCCTCCCGGCGCAGGCGGGCGATGACCGCGTCGACCAGTGTGTTGAACCGGGCGCATACCGCCACTTCGGACGGCTTCACACCGTCCTGGTCGACCCACGTGCGGATCTGCTCCACCAGCGCGCGCAGTTCGTCGTCCTGGTTGCCATGGCCGCGAGCCACCGGAACGCGGCCGTGCAGCTCGGAACGGTAGCCCCGCAGCGAGTCCTGGCCGCCGTCGGCCTCGTCGTCCTCACCGAGTCGGCCCACCGGCTGGCCATCCAGGAGGGAGGCGGACCAGCGCAGAATCTCCTCCGTGCTGCGGTAGTTGAGGCGCAGCCGGGACGTTCGTCCGCGCACGTTGACGCCCAGGGACCGCAGCGAGACCCGGGAGTCGTAGATGCGCTGATGGGGATCGCCGACGAGGAACAGGTCGTCGGCCTGCTCGGCGACGCAGGCTCGTAGCACCCGCCACTGGGCCGGGTGCAGGTCCTGTGCCTCGTCCACCACAACGTGACGGTAGCTCGGCTCCTGCTCGGCCAGAATCCGGGCGGCCTGGTCGCACACCATGGTGTACGTCGCGGAGTCGCGCGAGGCCAGATCCCCCGTGAACCGCTCCATGACCCGCCACAGCCGGGCCCGTTGCACCCGCCCCACCTGGGTACCACGCCCCCTGCGCACACATCTCAGGTACTCCTCAGGCGTCCGCAGCCCCTGAGCCAGTACGACGTTGCGGAACTCCTGGGACAGGAAGCGCTCCGACCAGGGAAGGTCCTCGCGTGCGGCGGCACGGGTCCACGCGCTCTTCTCCGCTGCCGCCGACAGCGGTTTCGGCGAGCTGCCCCTGGTTTCCCGGATGACCCTGGCGGCCAGCGAGTCCACCGTCGTGACGTCGACACGGTCGAGCAGATGGGCGTCGGCATCCCCGAGCAGGAGGGCCAGACTGTCCCGCAGGGCGGCCGCCATGGCGTTGGTGAAGGTGGTGAGCAGGATTCGGTCGCCTCCGCCTCCGGTGCGCAGCAGGTGGCGTACCCGGTGCAGGGCGACGACCGTCTTGCCGGTGCCAGGGCCGCCCGTCACCTGAGCCGGTCCGTTGAAGCCCGGGTGGTAGGCGTGCCGGCGCTGGGCGGGGTGCAGGAAGACGCGCCAGCGAACGAAGTCCTCGGTGAGGATCCGCTCCAGCTCATCGGGGCCGGTGACCTCCACGATGCGGTTGGGCGTGTTGAGGATCGCCTCGCTGAGCGTGACGGCCGGCCGGTCCTCCGCCGTGCGCACCGTCTGCCCGCGTGGGGCGATCAGCTGCTCCCAGACGTCCTGGGGCGAGCAGTCGGCCGCCAGGTACTCCAATACCTCGTACTGATCAGCAGGCATCATGGGGGGCGCCATGACCGTCAGATCGTCGGCGGTGACGCACACGCGCGCCAGTCGCAGGACCTGCTCGTCGATGCCGAGGTCACGCAGCACGGTGTCGGAGTGGTGCGCGAAGAGCCGGGCCGGGGTCTGGACCGCCTTCGTCTCGAAGTAGGTCTCCATCTGCTCGAGTGCCTCGACATTGCGAACCTCCAGGCCTCCGGTGGCACCGTTGACCGAATAGGCACGTTTGCAGGCCCAGTTGATCGCCTCGTCGTGGGGTGCCACCCGGAGGAGAGTGAACAACTCGCTGCCGTCGTCCGGGGCGAGGAGAACGCCCCGGTAGAACCTGGTGACTCGGATCGTACGGATCCGGGGGTCGCGCGCCCGCTCGAGCTTCTCCAGATGGATTCCCTTGCTGGCGTGGAGCTGAGGCACGGTCAGGCTCCGGAACATCTGGATCGTGTCGTTGACTTCCTTTTGGACAGGTCTCTGCAGGGAGATCAGATCCGCGACGAAGTCGTCGGAGAGGGCGAGACGGGGCATGGGAGTCCTCGGGTCGCGGACGGGTGGTGGGCGCATGGTGGGCGGGCACCAGCCTAGAGACTGACAGGATGACGAGCGACGGACCCCCCGTATTCGTTGTGTGAACTGAGTCAACGAGTCTATATTTCTCGTGCTGTCACACCACCGGTGCACATCCGTGCTCCAACGGCCCTGTCCGAAAGGACCCACCGCATGCCGGCCCAGCCTGCCCAGGCCGCTGTTCCGCATCCGCTCGACGAAGTTCCCCAGACTTTCCGCACCGGGGACTCCTACGCGGTGCGCGACGCACTCGTGCACTACATCCGCCGGGATCTGCTGGGCCCCTGGGACGGTGAGACGGAAACGCTGCCGAGCGCCTCCTCCGGTCCCCGTGACCGGTACCTGGTCGGCATGCTCGGCCCGCGTCCCCAGGCCGTCACCACGGACCGGATCGCCCGAGCGGCCGCCCAGGGCGCGGACGGGGAGTCGGGTGACGAGCAGGAAGGTGACGACAGCGACCTGCAGGACCGGCTGAGCCCTCAGGCCGCCGGACACATCTGGGCATCCTCCATGGGACTGTCCTTCACCGCTCCGGCCTCCGTCGGTACGCTCAGCGCCACCGTCCGCTGGGGCCGCTACAGCCAGTCGGACGAGGCCACCGGGCGGGGGACGACGCGCAGGGTCTGGTCACGTGAGCCGGTCGAGCGTCTGGTGGACATCGACGTGACCGACGGGGCCGACCGTACGGTCCAACTCGACGGCGGCACCGTCGTCCTCGACGTGCAGGTGCGCCGGCACACCGGCCGCACGGGCGCCGAAGACCTGCGCATAGTGGAGCTGGCCCTGGTGAACCGGCAGCCGGACAGCGCGGACGCACGCGACGCGCACTGGCTCTTCCAGACCGAGATCGACGTCACCGCCTTTCCCGACGACCAGGCGGCCGTCTTCCTGCCGGTCGACGACCCCCTCGATCCGGCGAGCCACGACAACGCGCCCGAGGACGCCGAGGAGCGGCGACTGCGCCTGCTCTATCGGGACAGCCTCAGCCACGCCAAAGGCCGCAACGTCGCCGTTCACGCGCACGTCCGCGACAGAGAGCGCAACGCGCACCGCCTGACCACCGTCTGGCTTCCCGAGTACGATGTCAGGGCGACCACCGCGCCGGCACTCGAGGATCAGGACCTCCTCCAGGGGCTGGAGCTGGGCATGGACGAGCTGGCGGCGCTCGCCGTGCCCAACCGCCGGGCCGAACTCAGCGCCGCTCTCGCCCCGTTGGCCGACGGGTACGGTGCGTGGCTGGAGCAGCAGCGCCGCAGTGCCGTCTCACTCCCCGAGGACCTGCGAGAAGCAGCCGAGACCGCGATCGAGCAGGCGCTCGATGTCTGTGACCGCATCACCCTCGGCATAGACCGGCTCGTGGCCGACGAGATGGCCCTGCAGGCTTTCCGGTTCGCCAACCGGGCCATGGCCCTGCAGCGTCGCAACACGGCCATCGCGGTCGCCCGCGCCGGCCGCGAGAACGAGTCCCGGTCCTATCGGGAGGCCTACGACGAGGTACATGGCAAGGGCAAGGCAGCAGCCATCTGGCGTCCCTTCCAGCTCGCCTTCGTCCTGCTGAACATCGACTCCCTCACCCAGCCCGGACACCCGCACCGTGGTACCGGCCGTGAAGCCCTCGTCGATCTGCTGTTCTTCCCGACCGGTGGTGGCAAGACCGAGGCATATCTCGGGCTCGCCGCCTACACCTTCGCACTGAGGCGCCTCCAGGGCACCATGGGCTCGGGTACGGAAGCCCGAAGCGGTGAGGCGGGCGTGGGCGTTCTCATGCGCTACACCCTGCGGCTGCTGACCGCTCAGCAGTTCCAGCGCGCCGCCGCCCTGGTGAGTGCCTGCGAAGTCCTGCGCCGCGAGGAGTTCGCGCGGGACCGGCGCTGGGGCCCCACCCCCTTCCGGATCGGGCTCTGGGTGGGTACCTCCGTCTCACCGAACTGGTTCGACGAGGCCAAGGAACAGATCGCCGAAGCCAAGGAGAACGCCAGCGACAAACACGCCCGGGTCCTGCAAGTCCTCACCTGCCCCTGGTGCGGCAGCGGGCTGACCGCCCGCTCGAACATGGAGTACGACGAAGGCCGCCGCAGAGTCCTGCTGTACTGTCCTCGCGGCGAGGGGGAGGACCGCTGTCCCTTCTCCCGTCGTGAAGCGCTCGGTGAGGGCATCCCCGTGCTCACCGTCGACGAGGAGATCTACCGGCTGGCACCCTCGCTGCTGATCGCGACGGTCGACAAGTTCGCCCAGCTCCCCTGGAACGGCTACTCCGGCCTCCTGTTCGGCAGGGTCACCGAGCTGTGCCCACGCCACGGCTACCGCCATGACGACCTGGACGCCAAGACCGGTTGCGGTGGCCGCCACAACGCCAGGGGCGACCTGCCGGGTGTCACCGCCCAGCCCGTCACCCGCCTGCGGCCTCCGGACCTGATCATCCAGGACGAGCTTCACCTGATCTCCGGAGCGCTCGGCACCACCGTGGGCCTCTTCGAGGCGGCTGTCGACCAGTTGTGCACGTGGAGCTTCACCGACGTGCACGGAGGACGTCACGAAGTTGGCCCCAAGATCGTCGCCTCCACCGCGACCACCAAGCGGGCCGCCGACCAGGTGCGCGGTGTCTTCGGCCGCAAGGTCGCCGTCTTCCCTCCCCAGGTGCTGGACGTCGGCGACACCTTCTTCTCCCGGCAGGTGGAACTGAGCCGGGAGAATCCCGGCCGCCGCTACCTCGGTGTCTGTGCGCACGGCACCCGTCTCAAGGCCGCCGAGATCCGTGTCGCGGAGATCCTGCTGCTCGCGGCGCAGCAGCTCTTCGACGACCACGGCAGGCCGGCGGACCCGTACATGACCCTCGTCGGCTACTTCAATGCGACCCGCGAACTCGCCGGCATGCGGCGGTACATGGACGACGACATCACCACCCGGGTGCGATCCAACGGCAGCCGCAAAGGCCAGGACACGCTGTCGGACCGTATTGTCAGCAGAGCGGGAATGCTCAGCATCCAGGAACTGACCTCACGCATCTCCTCGTCGGACATCGGTGCGGCCCTGAAGCGGCTGGAGATCGAGTTCGACCCCGAGCGGGACACCTCGGAGCGCAGGCGGGCCTTCCTGCGTGAGTACGCCGCCGCCATGAAAGACAAGCGTGAACCCCGCGCGTCCATGACACCGACCGTGCGACAGGCCGTCGACGTCGTCCTGGCCACCTCCATGCTGCAGGTCGGTGTCGACGTCTCCCGCTTCGGCCTGATGCTCGTCGTGGGCCAGCCCAAGAACACCGCCGAATACATTCAGGCGTCTTCGCGGGTCGGCCGCGACGCCGCCCGCCCGGGCCTGGTGGTGACCCTCTACAACTGGTCACGCCCCCGCGACCTCGCCCACTACGAGGACTTCGAGCACTATCACGCGACGTTCTACCGCCAGGTGGAAGCTCTGTCCGTCACCCCGTACACGCGCCGTGCGCTCGATCGCGGTGTCGCCGCCACCTATGTCGCCGCGCTGCGCCACGCGACCTACGAATCCTCCCGCAACCTCGACGCCCACCACGTCAATCTCGACGGACCGCTCGCCCAGGACGTCGAACGGCGGCTCCTCGACCGCGCGGAACGAGTGGGAGGCGACCGGGCCCGCGAATACCTCGGCGAACGGCTGGACCGGCTCAAGGACGAATGGCGACGCAAGCGCGACGAGAGCAGTTCGGCCCTCGCCTACCGTAAGGAAAAGCACAAGACGACCGTCGTGAACGGCCTGCTGCGGCGGGCGGACGGATCCCGGTGGACCGAGCTGACCGTCGGCATGTCGATGCGAGAGACGGAGAACGAGATCAACCTGCTCCTCCCCGGCGGCGGCGCCTTCCTGGAAGAACCCTCGGGCGACGGACCCGACTGGACGTTCGGCGCCTCCGGGACCGAATCCGACACCGACGCGGACACCGCGAGCACCGTGGACAGCGACGAGTACGGGCCCGTCACGGCCGGCACGGTCAGGAAGGCACAACGATGAGCAGCCAGGGCAGCAACCGCAGGGTCGGCGCCGTACGGCCCAGCCACCTCATGTTCACCGCCGGGGTCGGCGCTCTCGTCGACCTGCCCAACTTCTCCGTCCTGATCCGGGGAATCGACTCCTGGAGCCACTCCGGTGTCACCGACTACGACATCGACGAACCTCGGCTGCGCGCCGCCGTCAACCGGTCGCTCCAGCGCTATGGACGCGGCCAGGTCGAGCAGTTGCGTGCCGCGCCCTGGCTGGAGGGCGCCGACACGGACCCGAAGGGCTGGGCGGCACAAGGGGTTGGAGTGCCTGTCACGCCGTTCCCGCAGTGGCTGCGCTGCACGGCGTGCAATGTGCTGGCCGCGATCGACTCGGGCGAGTTCGCCTTCGTCAACGCCAATCCACGGACACCGCACGAGGCGAAGTTCGTCCACGACTGCAAGCGGGGCAAGCCGCTGGCCGTTGCGGCCCGTTTCACCCTTGTGTGCACCGCCGGCCATCTCGACGAGTTCCCCTACACCACATACGTGCACCGAGGGCAGGCCTGCGGCAGGACACCGCGCCCGAAGCTCCGGATGAAGGACCATGGCGGGAACCAGGCCGCCAACGTCACCATCGAATGCGTCGCCTGCGGCGTGAAGCGCAACATCCGGGAAGCCATGGGCGAACGAGGCCGACGCAATCTGCCCCGGTGCCGTGGACGGCATCCGCATCTCGGTATCTACGAGACGAACGGCTGCGCCCAGGAGCCGATCCTGATGGTGGCGGGTGCGTCCAACCAGTGGTTCCCGCTCACCCTCAGCGCCCTCGCACTACCCAAGGCACAGGGCGGAGACATCGGCAAGCTCCTGGACGACCACTGGCCCGATCTCGAACTGATCGAGGACCGGGGGCAGTTCGACTTCATGGCGCGCATGCCCAAGTTCGCCTTCCTCAAGGACTTCGACGCCGACGCAGTGGTCGCGGCGATCACGGCACGCAAGCAGGGAGCCACCGGACCGGCCCCCTCCGCCCCCGATGTCCAGGCCGACCTCTTCGAACCCGAATGGGAAGCGCTATCCGGTGCCGTTCCCATCCCCAGCGACGATTTCGCACTCCGGCAGATGCCTGTGCCGGCCCGTCTGAACGAGTTCTTCGCCGACATCAGGCAGGTCGAGCGGCTGCGTGAGGCACGGGCACTGATCGGGTTCACCAGGCTCGACGCGCCCGACCCCGAATCACCGGAGATCGCCACGCGCGTCGACCTGTCCCGCGGGACCCGGAACTGGGTACCCGCCAGTGAGGTGCGCGGCGAGGGTGTCTTCCTGCGCGTACGGGACGGTCTGATGGCCGAGTGGACCGCACGTATGGAGAAGTCGCCGCAGATGGAGGCGCACAGACAGGCGTACGCACGGTTCCGCGCCAATCGGAAGTCGGACCGCAAGACCAGTGACTTCGACCCCTACTACGGCTGGCCCGGAGCGCGGTACATCGCCCTGCACACCCTCTCCCACCTGCTGATCCGCACCATCGCCCTGGAGTGCGGCTACAACTCCGCCTCGCTTGCCGAGCGGATCTACGCGGGGAACGAACAGAATCCGAGGACGGGCATCCTCATCTACACCGCCGTCCCGGACTCCGAGGGCACCTTGGGTGGTCTGGTGTCCCTGGCCGAGGAGCGGGAGTTCGACCGGATCGTGCGCCGGGCCCTGACCGGTGCTCGCCACTGCTCGGCCGACCCGCTCTGCGCCGAGCGCCTGCCGCAGGACCCGGCCGACTTCCTCCACGGAGCCGCGTGCCATGTCTGTCTGTTCGTGTCGGAGACCACATGCGAACGCGGAAACCGGTTCCTGGACCGTCGATTCCTCGTTCCGCTGACCGGGGACAAGGAGCCGGTGCTGACACCCGTCGGTCTGCTGCCGTGAGCCGACCCGCGTTCGAAGAAGCTGCCGAGGCCGTCATCGCGGCCCTCGGTCTCTCACGCAGCAAGGACCTTGCCGGCCTGCTCGCCCAGGGACGCACCAGGGAAAGGATACTGACCGAACTGGCGTCACCTGGAGTCAGCGAGGCTGTCGCAGCGTTGCACGACGCCATGGAGTCGGAGTCGGTGCCTGTCTCCGAGGCTGCTGCCTATGTGCGTGGTTATGTCGCTGCCCTACGGCAGGCCAGGGATACGGTCCGGGTACGCACCGTATGGAGCGGCCCTTCGACACCGGGCGTACCGGTGCGTGCCACAGCCCAGGTGCTGGTCGAGGTCATCAACGAGGCGCAGCACGAACTGCTGGCAATGACGTACGCGGCTCGTCCGTATCCCGCCCTGACAAAGGCCCTGACAGAGGCTGCGGACAGGGGCGTCAAGACGCACATCGTGGTCGAAACCCTGGCCGGCGCAGGTGGCCTGCTTTCGGGAAGGGAACCGGCCGAAGCGTTCGCGTCCGTGCCCGGCCTGCTGCTGTGGGTCTGGGCGCGGGGCCCGGCCGAACAAGGCCGTTCGCGCCAGCACGCCAAGCTGGCGGTCGCCGACCGTCGCACCCTCTTGCTCGGCAGCGCCAACCTGACCGAGTCTGCTGCTCGGAGCAACATCGAGGCGGGTGTGCTGGTGACCGGCGGTGAAGCACCGCGTCGTACGGCAGAACACATCGTCGAATTGCAGCGCCTCGGCATACTCAGACCTTTCCCGCCACGCCGAGCTCCTGGCTGACCACGGAACCGTGTTCGCGGCCTGCGCGAAGGCCCCCTAGGTGTATTGCCCTGAGAGGCTGGGGCGCGGCTGGCGGGTGGTCGGTCTTTGAGCGCGGTGTGCCCGCGGAGACCTGAAGCGTTCGGCTGCCCGCCGTAGGGGCCAGTTGTCCTCCACCACGCAACGGGCCGAGCGCAGACGGCCGGTCTCGGTCAGCGGTGCGTTACGGCGAGGCATGAGGGCCTTTCTGGTCGCCAGTGCAGATCTCGCAATCCACACCGAGCCAGAAGGCCCTCGCCCATTTCAAGACCACACGCTAGTGATCGCTGTCACCAACCTCCAAGGACAACCCGAACCGTCAGGTCCGGCTGAGCTTCCCTGGTCAGGTGCGGCGGCCGGCCGGGCGGCTCAGAACACCGGCAGGGCCGTCAGGGAGTGCGAGTCGTGGAAGAAGACGCGGTTGCCGCCGACCGCGAGGCCCCAGCGGCTTCCCTCGCCCTCCTTGTACACCATGCGGGGGTAGCCCGTCGCCAGGTCGAGGCCGCTCACCTGCGGCGAGAGCTCGTCCGTGTCGACGGTCCAGACGCCGGAGCCCTGGGTCCGCAGGGGGCCGTTGCCGCTGCCCATTCTCCAGACGTCCTTGCCCGTCCCCGGGTCCAGGCGCTTGGGCCAGTTGTCATGGGCGGCGAAGAGCATGCCGGGGTAGGCCGTCGGGCTGCGCCAGGGCTGAGGGGTGCCGAGATAGTCCTCGCCGGCGGGGACCGACCACCGTTCCTTCCCGTCGCCGATGTCCAGCGCGGCCAGCGTCCGGCCGCCCAGGTAGACGACGCCGTCCTGGTGCGCGGGGCGCAGGACCTCGTCCGACTGCTCGGGACGGTCCCAGACCTTGCTGCCGTCGGTGGTGTCGACGGCGAGGACATCGCCCTCGGCCGTGCAGAGGACCAGGCGGCCGGCGGCCGCGATGCCCAGCGGGTGCACCTTCGTACGGAGGTTCACGGTGACCGGGACCGTCCAGCGGATCTTCGCGTCGGAGCGGCCGACGCAGCGCAGACGGCCGTCCCGGGTGGCGACGTACACCGCCTCGTCGTCCTCCGCCAGGAGCGTGCGCGCCTCGGCGGGGGCGGTCCACTTGGGGGCGCCGGTGGAGGGTACGTACGTCCGTAGCGTGCCCTTGGCGTCGACCAGGGCGACGAGGCGGTCGGACAGGGAGAGGCAGCGGCCCGACGGGACGGCGGCCGGGGCCCGCCAGCGCTGCTTGCCGGTGACCATGTCGAAGGCCGCCACTCCGCCCGCCTTCGCCCCGATGACGACCACGTCGCCCACGGGCAGGGGCGCGGGTGTGTCCGCCGCGACGACCGGCAGGGGGCCCCACAGGGGCTTCGGGGCTTCGCCGACGATGTACTCGCCCTTGTCCGGGTCGAGCGGCTCCGCCTCCTCGACCCGCACGGCCGGAGGGATGTCGAAGGGGTCCGACGACTCCTTGCCGTCGGTGCCGGTGCCCGCTTCGGAGCTGTCCCGCAGCCACCACCACGCCCCCGCGCCGCCACCCGCCACGAGGACCGTGCCGCCCGCCGCGAGAGTGGTCAGCGCGCGGCGGCGGGAGACCGGGCGGGGCCCGTCGACCGTGGTGGTCGCGCGCTGGACATCCGTCTCGCGCGTCTTGATGCCGGCCGCCAGCGGGCCGCTCCGCCAGACACGGTCCGCGCCCTTCGGCGGAGTGAAAGCCGCCGCTATCTGTCCGGGGGTCGGGCGCAGGTCCGCGTCCTTCGCCAGGCAGGGGCCGATCAGGGGCCGGAGTTCCGCGGGGACCTGGCTCAAGTCCGGTTCTCCGTGGACGACTTCGTACTGCACGGCCGCCACATGGGTTGCGTCGAAGGCGCGGCGGCCGCTCGCCGCGTACACGAGGACGGCGCCGAGCGAGAAGACGTCGGCGGCCGGGCCGACGCGTCGGCCGAGGACCTGTTCCGGGGCGCCGTAGCCGGGCGTGACGGGGGTCTGGCCGGTGGTGGTGAGGGTCAGGCCGTGCTGGGGGCGGGCGATGCCGAAGTCGATGATGCGCGGGCCCGACGACGTCAGCACGATGTTCGGGGGCTTGAGGTCGCGGTGGATCAGACCGGCGGTGTGGATGTCGTAGAGCGTACGGGAGAGCGCGTCGGCCAGGGCGCGTACCGTCGGGCCGTCCATCGGGCCGTACGCGCCGATGGCCTCGTCGAGCGTCGGACCGGCCAGGAACTCGGTGGCGATCCACGGGCGCCCGCCCTCCGTCTGCGCGCCCAGCACCCGCGCCACGCCTCTGCTGGTGACGGCCTTCGCCATCTCGGCCTCGCGTACGAACCGCTGCGCGAGGTGCTGGTCGTGGGCGAGTTCGGGGCGCAGCACCTTCACGGCGGCGGGGCGTCCGGTGCGGTCCTGTCCCAGGTAGACCTTGCCCATGCCGCCTTCGCCGAGTACGCCGAGGAGGCGGTACGGGCCGAGGCGGATCGGGTCACCGGTACTGAGGGGCTTCATGGCTGCGCTTTCCAGGGGGCTTGTCGGACGTGACGGACGTGACGAAGGTGTCGGATGTGACGAGGGGCGGCCTGCTGCCGGGGCCGCCACGGGCCGGCCGCTCCCGGGGGCACGGGCCGGCTACTCCAGGGGGTACGCCGAGATCAGCGGGCCACCGAGGGCGAAGACGACCCGGGCGCGCTCATGGGCGATGAAGCGGGTCCCGGAGGTCTTGTAGGTGGCGGTCGTCGTATGCGTGGAGACGTCGATCCGCCGGAGGCCCGAAGGCCCCTTGCTGTACACGTACTTCCTGCCCGCTACCGGGGGGTCGGTGAGGTCCGCCCGCGCGCCCTCCCCGCCCTTCTCCTCCCAGCGCACCCGCCCGTCGGCCGCACCGACGGCGACGAGTCCCCGCCCGTCCTGCACGGCGTACACCACACCGTCCTTGAGGGACGGCGGCCCGAAGGAGGCGTCCGGGCGGCTCCTGGCGAGGGTCCAGGCCTCCTTGCCGTCGGCCAGACGCAGGGCGCGCAGCGGGCCGAAGCCCAGATAGACGTGCCGGTCGTCCACGGTCAGCAGGTTCCGGACCAGGTCGGGCTCGGCGTCGGTCGCGGGGGCGGACCACAGGGGCCCTCCGGTACGGGAGTCGTGCACCGCGAGCCGCACCTTCCCGGCGGCCGTCTCCTGGAGGAGCACCAGCCGGCTGCCGACGACCCGGCCCGCGAGGAAGTGCGGGCTGTCGGTCTCCTCCTTGCGGGGCGGGAGGGGGCGGCGCCAGCGCTCGGCGCCCGACCGCATGTCGACGGCCACCAGGTACCAGGACTGGCCGTCCTGGTAGCCACCGCGCTCGTACCCGCCCGTGCCGCCGACCAGATACAGCATGCCGTCGGCGCAGCAGACCAACTGGCCCTCCTTGTGCAGGACGTTGAAGTCCGGGAAGGTCTGCCGGGGCCTGGCCGTCTTGCCGGTGGCCGCGTCGACCGAGTCGACGACCAGGGGTTTGACCTGTCCCTCGACGCCGAAGAACTCGTGGTCGGGGATGCGGAAGATCTGCTTGCCGTCCGTGGTGACGCGCCACGCGTCCTCGACGTCGCCGCTCGTCCAGGCGCCCTTCCCGGTCTTGGGGTCGACGGCGGCCAGCCCCGTGCCGATCGTCAGCAGGACGTGGTCGCCCAGGACGACCGGGAAGGGATCGGCCGCCGGGTAGACGCGGAGGGTGAGGTCGTCCACCGGGGGGACCTGGACCTGCCAGAGGTAGTCGCTCAGCGGCTTCTCCGAGGTGGTGGGGGAGGCGGAGGTACTGCTCCTGGCCGGTCCCGGCCCGCCCCCCGTCCTGCCTCCCGGGTCCTTCGGGCCGAGCCACGCCCACGCGCCCGCCCCCGCCGCCGCGACGCCGAGGACCGAACTCCCGCCCACCGTCAGGAGTCTGCGGCGGGTGAGGGCCGGGGCGCCGGAGGCCGGGACCCGGGTGGTCCCCTCCGGTGCGGGGAGCCGGTAGGGCTGGTACTGCCAGACCTCCGTCGCCCTGCGCGCGATGTCCGCGAGCAGGAGGTCCGGCAGGTGGTCCGCGAACTCGCCGTGGCCGTCGTGGAGTCCGGCGGCGAGCTGGGCCGTGGTGGGGCGCTGGGCGGGGTCCTTGGAGAGGCAGCGGACGAGCAGGGGGAGGAGCGGGGGCGGTACGTCCGCCAGGTCCGGCTCCGCGTACCGGACGCGGTAGAGCAGGTCCGCGGCCTGGCCGGTGCCGAAGGGGCCGCGGCCCGTGGCGGCGAAGGCCAGCACGCCCGCGAGGGCGAACACGTCGCCCGCCGGGGTGTGTTCCTGGCCCGTGGCCTGTTCCGGGGACATGAAGGCGGGGGTGCCCGTCGCCGCTCCCGTACGCGTGAGGCGTTCGTCGCCGGCCGCCTGGGCGATGCCGAAGTCGATGATTTTGGGGCCGTAGGCCGTGACCATCACATTGGACGGCTTCAGGTCGCGGTGGACGACGTCCGAGGCGTGGAGTTGCGACAGGGCCCCGGCCAGGGCCGCGCCCAGCGCGCGGACCGAGGGCTCGGGCAGGGGGCCGCAGAGGGTGACCGCGTCGTCGAGGGGCGGGCCCAGGACGTACTCGGTGGCCAGCCACGGGGTTTCGGCGAGCGGGTCGGCGTCGACGACCGTCGCTCCGTGGTGGCCGCCGATGATGCGGGCCGCGTCTGTCTCCAGGCGGAAGCGGGTGCGGGAGGCCGGGTCCGACGCGATGCCGGCGTGCATCGTCTTCAGCGCGACCGTGCGGCCGCCGGCGGAGCGGGCCAGGTAGACCGTGCCCATGCCGCCGCTGCCCAGGCGGGCCGTCAGGCGGTATCCGGCGATCCGGGCGGGGTCGTCGTGGGTGAGGGGGGACAGCATCGGTCAGGACGTCCTGGGGGGCAGTGGGATGCGGAGTTCGGCGGCGAGCACTTTCGCGGACTGGTGGGCCACCGCCGCCACCACCCGGCCCGGCAGCCAGCCGGGTGTGAGGAGCGACGCGGCGGAGCCGGGCACCGTCGGGGCGGGGGCGGACGAGGGCGGGGAGAGGGAGTGCAGGACCTCGGCGGCGGTGGGGCGTTCCGCCGGGTCGCGCGTCAGGCAGTGCGCGATCAAGGAGCGCAGGGATTCGGGGAGTTCGGTACGGTCCGGGACCGTGTGTCCCGTCGCGGCGTACGCCAGGACCGCGCCCAGTGCGTAGAGGTCGCCCGGCGGGCGCGGGCGGCCGCCCGATGCCTGTTCCGGGGCCAGGCTGCCCGGCTCCAGGCCCGGGAGACCGGTGCGCCGGTCGCCGTCCGGGGCCGCCGCGCGGGCCGCGCCGAAACAGGTCAGGCGCGGGCCGTCCCCGGCGAGGAGCACGGCCGCGGGGGACAGGCCGGCATGGGTGATGCCCGTGGCGTGTGCGCCCGCGAGCGTTTCGGCCAGGGCCGCGCCCAGAGCTCGTACGGTGCGCTCGGGCAGGCGGCCGCCGTGGACTGCCAGAGCCACCGGGAGCGGCAGCGCGGGGAGGTACGGCGAGGCGTACCAGGGGGCCGCGGACGGGGGCGAGAGTTCGGAGACGGGGGAGACCCAGGGGCCCAGCAGGCGGCGGGCCGCGTCGGCTTCGACGAGGAAGCGTCCGGGGTCGGCCGTTTCGAGGGGGGAGCTGATCAGTACCGTACGGTCGCCGTCCGCGCTGCGCGCGACGAACCGGCGCTGGGGCACGGGCGGTGTGCCGGGGCCGGTCGGATCGAGGCGGGTGATCAGGTGGTACGGGCCGATCCGGCGCGGGGTGTCCACGCGCGGTCGTTCTGTGTGTGCTCGTTCCACCTGTGGATCCCCCGGGCCGGTCTGAAGTATCAGGAGCCTACTCATGCGGCCGGTCCCGCCCGGAGGGTGGTCGGCCCGGCTTCCCCGGGGGAGGGTGTGTCCGGCGGGACCACGGGGCGGGTCCTCGGCCGCACCAGGAAACGGCCGCACCAGGAAACGGCACGGACCAGGAAACGGCACGCACCTGCACGGGCCCGGCTTCCGTGGACCGTACGGAAGCCGGGCCACTGGCAGGGCCTTTCCACCCGAGCGACCGAAGCCGAGGGACACCCAGGGCATGCAGGGCACTGTCGACGGATTCAGCCACG